>ONXT01000051.1 GCA_900321845.1 uncultured Bacteroidales bacterium
CTTTCTTGGTGGTGTCGAAGGTGACGGTCTGCATCACCAACGGGAACTCGCCCATCTTGAGTTGTACCTTGTTGAGTACCAATCTGTCAGCCTCCGGCGTAATGACCTCTTTGCTCAGCTTGTCTAACGCCTTCGGGAAACATTTGATCTTGTCGTTGAGGTCGGCCACAAATTCCGGCGGATCTTTCAACTTGAAGGCGGCGTAGTGCGACTTGCCATTATTTAATATATTGTAATGGGAAGAGGTGTCTTCCATCTGCTTGATTCTCATCTCCACGACGGCTACATACTGCTCCTTGGTCTTCAGCGTGTCGAACAGAAGTGAATCAATGTATTCGGTTTCCGTGATACTGTCTTTCACAAAGAAGAAGGACTTGACCTCGTTGGGTTTCTTGCCTTTCGGCAGTTTGCCGACGCTGAGTTTGTAATAGACGGAATCGCCGTAATCCACGCCGGTGGCTTTCTTCCAGCGGAAGGAGAAGCTCTCGCGCTTGGTCACTTCCGGAAATTCAGACTCCACCCATGTGGAATCATTCAGCGGTTTGCTGCTGAGGTCCACAGGATAGGTGAACTGGGGCGGATATACTTTGTCGAGGGCGCCGCTGTCGATACCCCATGCGAAGACGACATTAGAGGAATAGTCATCCGTACCGAACATCACCTGGTCCACAATGCTGTCGTGGCTGGAGGGCATATTATGAATGTACTCTGTGATGGTGTAGGTGGTACGCTGGTTGTATGAGTAGAAGGTTTCCGCATCGAGGTGCAGCACGTATTTGTACCCTTTTTGCAGCGTGTCGGCCCAATGTTGGGGGAGAGACATCAGTTGTACAGGGTCAACGGTGAGGCTCGGATCGGGGCGGTTGCATTCTATTTCGTGCCTGCAGATGGGCTGCACGTTCATAGAGTTGGCGATTTCTCCACCCACGTATTCATAAAGGGAGGCGGTGTATTTCACACGGAAGACGGAGTCGCCGCGCACGGGCATCCAGCGGATTTGCAGGGTGTCTGACGGGGTGACTTGGTAGTAGGGCTCGCTGCCGCCGACATAGGTGCTGTAGTGGTCATCGGCAGGTATCAGCGATGATTCTGCCGGAAGTCTGGTAATGAGCGCATTGGCGGTGGCATTGTCTTTTCCGGGAGTGAGGAAGAAGGGGTCGCGAATGGCTTTCTTCACTTGGGTGAGGTTGTCGGAAACGGAAGAGGTGGTGCTCCCTTGCAGGTTCTGGATGACCTCCTCCTGCCCCCATACGAAGGCGATCACCTGGCTCTTGCCTTCATTGCCCAAGGAGACATCGGTCAGCATATTGTTCCGTAAGGTCGCTATAACTTGCGCCGCATACACATGACCTCGTTGCAGACGGAAGTGGCGGTTGGCCACCGTGTCGTGGATGTAGGAGGTGCGATTGCGGTTCTCGATGGTAGCGATGGTGGCATTGTTGCGGATGGCATCCTGGATGTTTTGGTTCTTGTTGACTTCAACAATTTTCATTGTATAGTTGAAGTCGTTGACAGTAAGGCAGTTGGAGATAACTCCAGTCCAAGTGAAATTGACGGTGCGGCTCAACGGCAGTACGGTGTATTGGGAACTGTTCCGATTGTCGGAAGAGATGTCGGAACCGCCCAGCAGGTTGTTGGTGGGGTTGCTGTTGTTGAGGTTGCCCGCGCTGTAGCCGTTGACCGGCGAAGTGAATTCAGGTGCGGAACCCGAATAGCAGATGGTGAAGATGTAGCACACCTCTTCGCCCGCCGACATCGGATTGGGGTCGTTGCGCCCCGTCCAATAGTAGGGTTTGATGCAGAATCTGTATTGCCCTTCAGGAAGCGTGAACACATTGCTGGTCAGCTTGCTGCGGTCCACGTTGGTCTCGTAGGCATTGGCATTCAGGTTGCCGATAATCTGGTCGAAGTGGTTGCGGTGCAGCAGCAGTGGCGTGGCTCCGATGGTGAGGGGCGTGTTCGGCTGGTACTCCTTCTTTGTGTTGACAAAAAAACTTTCGTTGGTGGCCGAGAACTCACACGAGAGGGAGATGGTGAAGTAGATCTGCTTCTCCTGCCCTGTGGTATTGACCATCTGAATGTTGAAATAGCGTCCCGGGTCGTCAAGATAGCTGAAGCCTGTGGCGGGGAACATCCGCACTTTCGGTGTGATGGTGGTCACAATATCTGTTTGCGCTGAAACGCTAAACAGCTGAAATAGAACGGATAGTAAAACGAGGGAAAGGGTAAGTGCTCTTTTCATATTGTTGGTTTTTTATTTTTTTGACATCTGTTGTTTCTGAAGTTTTTGCGCCTGACGGGCGAGTTTGTGTTCTGCGCGTTCCTCTTTGGTCATCTTCTTGATGATGCGTGCGGCGAAGGCGTAGGAGTAGGCGAGGGTGAAGCGGCAGTCAAGCGTGGACTGGATGCGCTGTCCGATGATCTCACGGTCGTTGAAGTTGCTGAGTGACAGGTAGAGAGAGGCAGTGTGCGCATTCTTGTAACTGAAGTTGCTGCCGATACTGTTGCTGATGGAGAAATTGTTGGTGGCGCCCTCGTTCTTTTGGATGTTGTAGCCGAAAGAACCGTTGTAGGAGAGTGTCCAGTTGGTCTTTTCTTTTTTCAAGATTTTGTAGCGCAAGCCCAGATTGAGGGTGTGTGCATCGTATTTGGCATATTGTGACGATGATATGGAGAAGTCGTAGCCGCAATCGAAGCCGAGACGGATGGCATCAAAGTCGATGCCGTAGCCGATGCCGGCAGTGATGGTCATCACGTCTGCTCCGGCAGTGTACAGCTTGTTGAGGTTGCTGTTCTGCACAAAATTGAAATTCAAGGTAATGGAATGGGCGTAGGTTTTTTCGAAATTGACACAGGGAGAAACGGTTAGAGTGTGTACTATCTGGTTGATTCTCAGACTGTCAACCACCTTATAGGTGCCATCGTATTGGTCCTGTTTGATGCCGTTGTAGTTGATGCCGAGATTGAAGTGGCTGCCGATGTTGTTGTTCCAGTTCAGTGAGTAGGTGGCCACTTGGTTGGTGTACATCTGCTTTTTGTTGAGGTTGTCGCGTTGAATATAGCCGATGGCGCTGATGTTGGAGTGCCCTTTGAAGAGGGAGGTGTTGATGACGGCGCCGAGGCTATGCGAATTCTGGTTGAAATTGGCCGCACCGAGCGACACGTAGTCGGGTTGTATGAAGCGGTAGGTGAGGCTGGCATTGAAGTTTCTGATGGTGAAGTTCATGGCGGCATCACCTGCGAATCGCAGCATGGTGTTGTTGCGGAAGGCAATCAGCCATTCGGTGTTGTGGAGCAGCCTCTCCACCTTTTCGTCTTGCCGCAGTACTTGGGCCAAAGTGTCGCGGGTGTCCATCGTGTAGAGGCTGGCACCGAGGTTGGCAGTGAAGGCGAACCACTTTCGGATGGCGAAACGACCTGAAATGCCGAGAGTGATGTTGTCGTGCGGGGCGATGGAATCCTGCCATTCCTGCGGCAGCGACTTGATGGCATCCTTGGCTTTCAGGAAGCTGAAATCGATGAAGTTGCGTTCATTGCCTGCGCCTACTCTGAATCCGACAGCATCGCGACGGTATTGCGGAAGCTCGGCTTCCGGCACGTTCAGTCCTAACAGCGAGTCCGCTAACTGTTGAAAAGCCGAGCGGTCGTCGTAGCCTTTGATGCGGGTAGCTTGTTGAAGATGGCCGCCAAACACGCCCATACGGAACTTCTTCCCCTGATACTCCGCCCCCACGCCAAGGAACGTGAGCCCCGAATAGGTGTAGTTGGAAAAGTGCATGCTGCTGTGACCAATGTGGAACTTCCAGTTGCGCCACGTGGGCATGAAGCCGAGATGGAACGTCGGAAGTTGCGGATAGGAAAAGGAGGTGGTGTTGTTGGCGAAATAGAACGAGAAGGGTAGTTGGAAACTATAGAACGACATGTTGATGGTGGCGTAGATGTTGGCAGAAAATGGCGTGCTTCCCGGATGGTTGGAGTTGTACGACACACCCGTCCCTGCGCCCACCGTGCCGCTGATGGCAAACGGATCAGCGTTCTTGATATCGTTGATACGGTCTCGAATCTGCCCTTGCGCGGCTCCAATCAGAAGGAAAAATGCCAATACGACGGCAATGCCCTTTTTGTATATGCTTCTCGTCTCGTAACAGGGTGGTTTATGTTTCATCTCGTTGCGTATGGATTGGGTTATTCTGTTTCGTTATACTGCAATCGTTGTGTTTGAAAATGAGTGTGTTAGTGCGAAAATCAAGCACTTTTTATAAGTGGGATTCCTTTATTTTACATAAAGTGCTTTTTAGTGAAGATTTAATTTGCAAAAATAGATTAAATATTTTATTAATGCAAATTTTATTAATGCAAAAATACTCTTCGTCAGGAATAGAGCTCGGAACTATCCCAAATTAATCACGAATCATTAAGCATTATTTTGTATTTTTGCACCCTCTTTCAAAAATGAAATCAATTATTCATACTTAACATAATTTGTGCAAAATGAAAGAAAATGAAGAAAACATCACGCCCGAAAACGAGGTGAAGGTTCCTGACAACGCCTATCGCGAACTCAAAGAGGGCGAAGAGTACAAACCGATACTTCTTTCCACAAAGAAGTACCCTGAAATCAATGCATGGACTATCGTCTGGGGTATTCTGATGGCGATTATCTTTTCTGCGGCGACTGCCTACTCCGGACTGCGTTTCGGACAGGTGTTCGAAGCGGCCATCCCGATTGCCATCATCGCTGTGGGCGCTTCCACCATTGCGAAGCGTAAAAGCGCGCTCTCCGAAAATGTCATCATCCAATCCATCGGCGCCAGTTCAGGCGTGATTGTTGCGGGTGCCATCTTCACACTTCCCGCCATCTACATCATCCAAGAACGCAATCCAGGCATCCAACTCGATGTCAACTTCTTCCAAATCTTCCTCGCCTCTCTCTTCGGCGGCTTCCTCGGCATCCTTTTCTTGATTCCCTTCCGCAAGTATTTCGTTTCGGATATGCACGGCAAGTACCCCTTCCCCGAAGCCACCGCCACCACCGAAATTCTTGTTTCGGGTGCTAAAGGTGGAAAACAACTTAAACTGTTGTTGCTCAGTGGTTTGATTGGTGGTTTGTACGACTTTTGTGCCTCCACTTTCCAATTCTGGTCTGAAACCATTTCCTCCCGCTGGATGGCTTGGGGTGATGCGCTGGCCAACAACCACAAGTTCGTCTTCAATATGAGCGGCACGGGCATCCTGCTTGGTACCGGCTATCTGATTGGCCTGAAGTACGCTGCCATCATCTGCGCCGGCTCCTTCCTCTCGTGGTGGGTCATTGTGCCCCTGCTTGGTCAGTACGGCGCTGCCGACATTGTGGCACTGGGACCTGAGGAGATTTTCACCAATTATGTGAAATACATCGGCATTGGCGGCATCGCTATGGCCGGCATTCTCGGCGTTATCAAGTCGGCGGGTGTCATCAAAACCTCCTTCGGCACCATCTTCCGTGGTAAGAAAGATGCTACCGAGGAAGAGACGAAAGTGCTGCGTACCCAACGCGACATCTCCATGAAAATCATCCTCTTCGGCTTCCTTGGCATCCTCGTTCTGATGGGTGTCTTCTTCGCCTTCGGCGGTTTGAATATGAACTTCACCCAAGTACTCGTGGGACTGTTGATCGTCTTCGCTTTCGCGTTCCTGTTCACCACCGTGGCCGCCACCGCCATCGCCACCGTGGGTAGCAACCCCGTTTCCGGCATGACCATGATGACCTTGATTCTCTCATCCTTCATCTTGGCGGCGGTCGGCTTGAAAGGCCCCGCGGGAATGGTCACCGCCCTGATTGTCGGTGGCATCGTCTGCTCGGCCCTCGCCATGGCGGGCGGCTTCATCACCGACCTCAAAATCGGTTACTGGATCGGCACATCCCCCTATAAACAACAGACATTCAAGTTCTTGGGTACTTTTGTTTCCGCCCTGACTGTCGGCGGTGTCATCATTATCCTTTCCGACACTTACGGCTATACGGGAGCAGATGCTTTGGCAGCACCTCAGGCGAACGCAATGGCCGCCATTGTGGAACCGCTGATGAGCGGCGGACAGGCCCCGTGGATGCTCTACATCGTGGGTGCCGTGCTCGCGCTGCTCCTCGATATGATCGGCATTCCTGCGCTCGCTTTCTCTTTGGGTATGTTCCTGCCCTTGCAACTGAACATCCCGTTGCTGGTTGGTGGCGCCATTGCTTGGTTTATCGGTTCGCGCAGCAAAGACGAAGCCGTGAATAAAGCACGTAAGGACAAAGGCACGCTGCTCGCCTCTGGTCTGTTGGCTGGTGCGGCCATTTTTGGAGTTATCAGCGCCATCCTTCGCTACGCGGGCGTTACTGAAAAAATCGCCATGCCCGAAAGCTACATCGGCACTACCCCCTTCAATGTCTTGGCTGTAGTGATGTTCATCGCACTTTGCATCTACCTGATTGCACACTCGATGAGCGGGTCGAAGAGCGAAAAATAGCGTTTTATTGATAAAATCAAAGCAACACATTGAATATGAAGAGATTATATTTGTCAATTCTCGTTTTCTTCCTCGTTGTCGCGGTTCAAGCGCAGGAGGTTCCCGAACATTTGGTGGGGGCGAACTGCACCTCCATCATGGTGGGCAAGCAGGCTTCTGCCGACGGCTCCGTCATCACCTCGCACACCTGCGACGGCATGTATCGCACCTGGCTGACCATGGAACCCGCCGCCGATCACAAGCCCGGCACTATGCACAAGGTCTTTAAGGGAACGATGCACACCGCCGATCCGAAGGACACCGCAGGCATGAAACTCGCGGGCGAGATTCCGGAAGCCCCGCACACCTACGCTTACTTGAACACCTCCTATCCCTGCATGAACGAGAAACAGCTGGCGATGGGCGAAAGCACCTTCTCCGGCCCCGACACGCTTGTCAATTCCAATGGGATGTTTTTGATTGAGGAACTCCAGCGTATCGCCCTGCAACGCTGCGACAACGCCCGCGATGCCATACGGCTCATCGGTGATTTGGTTAAACAGTACGGCTATGGCGACGGTGGCGAGTGCATCACGATTGCCGACAAGAACGAGGTTTGGCAAATGGAGATTCTGGGTGAGGGCCCCGACAAAATCGGGGGCATCTGGGCGGCACAGCGCGTGCCCGACAATCAAGTGGCGGTGAGCTGCAACGTGGCCCGCATCACTACGCTCCAACGCAACAATCCCGACTACTTTCTCTGCTCCGACAACATTGAGGAGGTGGCCAAGAAATATGGCTGCTGGGATGGTCAGGGCGAGTTCGTCTGGTGGCGAGCCTTCCTCTCCGATTATGCCGGCGGCAAGAACCATACGGAGCGCGAATGGTATATTTTCAACCAGTTGGCACCCTCGCTCCACCTGGATCTGGAAGCCGAGGAACTGCCCTTCTCCATCGTTCCTGAGGAGAAGGTGAGCGCTCGCAAAGTGATGGAACTCTTCCGCGCCAACTACGAGGGGTGCCCTGAAGTGGATCAGACTGCTAATCTGAAATGCCCCGTCACCCACTACAACGACGAGGGCAAGGTGGTGACCGACACGATGGTCTGCCCTAATGCCAACCCGTGGATGAGTGGCAGCGAACGCGCCCTCTACAATGCCTTGAAACCGGGCACAGTCACCTTCCACCGTGGCATCGCCATGTCGTGGTGTTCCTATTCCACCGTCATCCAATGCCGCGATTGGCTGCCCGATGCAGTCGGAGGTCTGTGCTGGTTCTCCTTCGAGAACCCCGGACAAAGCCCGCGCATTCCGATTTTTGCTGGCAACACGCAATTGCCCAAGGGCTTCAACCTGTGCGGACATCACGGCTTCTCCGACGAAGCCGCCTTGTGGCACTATCGCAAAGCCAACAAACTGGCCCAAGTGCGCTGGGGCAGCACCCAAAAACTGATGTACAAGAATATCCTCCAATACGAGGACAAAGCCGCCACCGAACTTCCCGACTTGGAGAAGAATGCGACCGATCTGGCCAAGAACAACAAGATGAAGAACGTTCGCAAACTGCTCAACGACTACAGCTACAACTTCGCCGAGGAGACGCACAAGACGTGGAGTGAGATGGAGCACAAGTTCTGGGAGAATTTCTGGACCGGCTTCTGATTCCGTTATGATCGGTAGCCAGCTTTGGGGAATCCCCGTCATTTATTATCTGATTGCGGTAGCTTTTTTGCTGCCGCGAATTCCGGTGGTGGGAAAGTTCTTCAACATCATCAACACGTTGGTGCATGAGTTCGGACATGCGCTTTTTGCCTTGCTGTGCAACGGGCAGGTGATGAAAATCCAGATTTTCAGCGATACGTCGGGCGTTACGGTCACCAAATCGCGCTCCACCTTCGCCTCCGTCATCGTCAGTATGGCGGGCTACCCGTTCGCGTCCTTGGCGGCATTCGTCTGCTTTTTCACTCTGAAGGCGGGCTATGAACAGGGCTTGGTACTCGCGCTCTCCATCCTTTTTTTATTTATGCTAATTCTTTGGATTAGAAATATTTACGGTGTTATTTGGGTGGTTTTGTTTTTGTCAATCAACGCGCTTTTGATCTTCTATTTCAAAAAAACGGATTATATCCAGCTCGCCGCTTGGTTTTATAGCCTGATGATTCTCATCGAATCGGTGTGGTCAACGTTGGTGCTGCTTTTTCTTTCGATTAAAAACAAAAGCCAGGCGGGAGATGCCACCAATCTGGCCAAGTTTACGCGCATCCCAGCCGTGGTGTGGGCTTTGCTGTTCACCGCCTTCGCCCTCCTCATGGCTTACGAAGTCATCGCATTGTTCATCTGAAGTCGATGTCAAAGTCAATAATTTTAACTACTTTTGCAGCCGATTTTGAATAGCCGTTTTTTATGATGAACCGATTCCGTACGCCCTCCTCTGTTTTCCGCTTTTTGAGCGTGGCGTTCGCTATGTTGTTCATTATCAATTCGGCAGAAGCCCAATTCTACAACGGCTCCAACGTCTCCTTCGGGAAAAACCGTGTGCAGTACCAGCAGCAGAACTGGGAGTATTTCCGTACCGCGCAGTACGATGTCTATTTTTACCCGAATAGCAAGGCCCTCGCGGAATACACGATGCAGAAAGCTCCGCAGATTATCGAAGAGATTGAGCGGATGCTGAATTATACCGCGACCAAAAAAATCCAGTTTATTGTCTATAATACGCAGTCCGATTTCCGAGAGTCCAATTTTGCTTACGACAATGATGATTTCTACAATCAGGGCGGCGTTACAAATATTTATGGCACAAAAATTTACCTTTATTTCGACGGGAATCGTTCGAACTTTGACAGGATGATGCGTGCCGGCATTATGAATCTGTACGCACACTGGATTATCAACGGCACTTCCGTCGGAGCGAACATCTCTTCTGAAAGTCTGCTTGAAGTGCCCAACTGGTATTTCTCCGGCTTGTCCTCCTACATCGCCGAGCCTTGGAACAGCACCATCGACGCCTATGTCAAAAACGGGATTCTCACGCAGAAGTATGCCGATATCGGGGAGCTCTCGCCAGTGGACGCCACCTACGCGGGGCACTCCTTCTGGAAATTCATCGCCGACCGCTACGGCAAGAGCGCTGTCCCCGCCATCCTTTATGCCACCCGTAGCAGCCGCAGCCATGAACGCGGCTTCTACAACGTGACGGGCGTTCCCTACAAGGAACTTTTAATTGATTGGTACAGACACTATTACGTGATTTATAAGAAAGACGTGAAGCGCACGCGTCCCGATGGAAAGGGCATCCTGAAACGTCCGAAGAAACGACGCAGTTACGAGCAGTTCCGCCTTTCTCCCGATGGAAAGAATTACGCGTTTGTAACCAATGAAGCCGGAAAAGTCATCGTGTGGCTTAAAGAAGAGGCGTGGAAAAAGCCGAAACGCATCTTCAGCCGTTTCCAAAAGACGGAGGATAACCCCGACCACACCTTCCCGCTGCTGGCATGGCACCCCTCGCAGAAAATCCTCGGTTTCACCCTCGAAGACGCCGGCCGCTGCTACTATTATCCTTTTAATATCGATGAAATGAAACGCGAGAAGCGTCAACTGGTTGATGTTGAGAAAATAACGGATTTTTCTTTCTCCGACGACGGTAAACTCATCCTCTTCTCCGGTTTCCAGAACGGACAA
>ONXT01000018.1 GCA_900321845.1 uncultured Bacteroidales bacterium
CCCAACCTCGTGGATGACAGCATCATAGAGAGCGTGAAATAGTCACGGTCTACGACTTGATAAAACCTCCGCCAGCTGAAAAGTTGGCGGAGGTTTTTGTTATTACGATTTGGGGAGTTCAAACAAGTCCGCTAATGTAATCTGCTTCTGAACTTGTCCGCTATATTTGTTTTTTTTGACCCCAAAGGAGGTTATCAATGTCAGCATCAGGGATTTTCTGGTATTGGTCTGCCGGATGAAAGTCTCCAATTTGTTGTCGAAATCATCCGCATCTGTTCGGGTAATCTCATATTCGGCGCGTGAGAATTTCATTTCGCAAACATTGATGGTTTGGTCGGCGCGGTCAATAAGGAGGTCTATTTGTGCCCCATTGCCTCCGTCGTCTGATTTGGCGAGCCAACTGCACACACGGCTTTGTACGCCGGCAATCCCCAGTGCCTGTTTGATTTGGGTGATATGATTCAGACAGAGCACCTCAAATGCATAACCGCTCCACGCCCGATACCGAGGACTGTTGAGCGAATTAATCCAAAAAGTCTCATCTTGATAGGCATTTTCGTTGGCAAAATGAAAATGAAAGAGTGTGAATGCGTCCATCAGCTGGTAAAGCACATCGCGTTTGGTCTTTCCAAAGGGAACATACTGACGGATAAAGCCGCATTTTTCCAATTCATCCAATGTCTTTGTGAATTTTTGGTTGTTGTTCAGGTCTGTTTGTTGCAGTATTTCTTTCCTTGTAAGACCTTTCGTCTTGGTTGCCAGCGCTGTCACAATTGCTATATGGTCTCCCGCCTGTTTGTAGAGTGAACGATACAAGTTTTCAAACTCCCCTTTCAATTCACCGTTACTTGCAAAAAATAGCCGGTCGATGTTTTGGGCTACACTCTCGTCTGGTCTCATCAATGAATAGTAGTAGGCCACTCCACCCATTGTCATGTAACATTCTGCAATCTCCTTTTGGCGGAAAGAAAATCCGAAGGTTTTAAAATACTGTTCACTTTCGTGTAGCGTGAAAGGAGCTACATATATCTGATGTGTTTTGCGGTTATGCAATCCTCCTCTATTGTTGATGATATTGTCAATCATCCAAGAAGTTGCAGAACCACAAACAATGAGCTTGACGTCATCGCGCGCGGATGCCCATGCATTCCAAAAATGTTCCAATGCCCCAATAAAATTGGAACGTACTGTGTCCAACCACGGAAGTTCATCAATAAAAATGATTTTTTTCGTTTCAGAACAAGTTTCCAAATAATTCTCCAACTCGTCAAACGCTTCCAACCAAGATTGGGGATGGTTGGCTTTTGGATAGACTTTTCGCAAAGCGAAGTAAAAATTGGCCAACTGCTCTTGAAGCCCGGAGTTTTCCATTCCCGTCAGTGTGAAACAAGCATTCTCTCCTATTGTTTGCCGGACAAGGAATGTTTTGCCGACACGTCTACGGCCATAGATTGCAATAAATTCCGACTTTTCACTATGGAGATACTCTTGTAACAATCTGATTTCTAGCTCTCTACCAATTATTTTGTCCTTCATATTTACTTAATTATCATGAATGAAATCTGCTGCAAAGATATAAAAATATTTCATTTCAGCAACTTTCAATGTTGAAATCTGCTGAAACGATAGTTTCAATAGGTCATTTCAGCAACTTTCAATGTTGAAACCTGCTGAAACGGCATCCTACCGGTACTCGTAAGTGTGGGTATAGGAATACGCGGTGCGAGAGACGTTCGCTTGCTCTAACTGGAACGTGCAGGTAATGGAAGTGGGATACTTTCCGCTATACACGTAGGTGTAATCGTAATGATATCGCTCCCCGCCCTCCAAACATTCGCAGCGGGTGATGTTGTTCTTGGAGAGGGTCGTATAGAACCCTTCCGCCACCATATCATTCTGTGTCGCTTGGTCATCCCACAGGCCATACAATGGATTGAGCTTGTTGTCGTAGGTGAAATAATACTCGATGTTACGATTTTGTGAGGTAAAAACGAGATGGCTCACATTGTCGCCGTCCCACTCGAAGGTATATTCACAATCATCAGAACCTTTTGTATTGCCCATCTGCTTAAGGGCTTGGAAATGCTGTGTCGGGAAGGGAAGGCTCAGTCCACATAAAGGCAGCGGCGCCATCTGGGCGGCTTTGCTGCTGAGTTCTGTAAAGGTGAGTTTTGTGATCTTTCCGCTTTCGTGTCTGATGGCGCAAGTGGCCGTATGTTCGCTCCCATAGTAGTATTCGATGGCGGTGAGGACATCATTATCATATACGAACTCATACCGGTACGAACCGTATGAAATGGCGGAAATGCGCTTGCCATCGTAAGTAAAACTATGGGTATATTCAGGCTGGTTGTTGGAATTGAAATAGTCGATGCTTTCCAACCGCTTCCCGCGCCAGTTCCACTGCTGGACGAGGAAACTGCTGACAGTATCAACCCACGCATTGCCCCAGCCACTCCCCGTCCACTCTTCCATTTTGAGCGTTTCAGTGAAAGTCACCTTGCTGATTTTCTTTTTCGGGGCGTATTGTCCCTCCTTCGTACAAGCGGTCATCACAAAACAAAGAAGGAGAATGCTGGCAAAGAATTTCAAGTATTTCATAATCATAAATTTAAAGGATGCATATTTTAAGGTTGCAAAGATAAAAAAATTGAATGTTATTTTGCATGACTCGTCTGCCATTCCTTTATTATATAAAATCTAAAAAAGTATTAAAAACATTACTTTTTGTAATTTATACTTGCTTTTTGTAAAGTTTTGTGTATTTTTGCAGCGTCAAAAACAAAATTTCCAACCCTTAAAAATTTTAGCTATGAAAAACACAAAATTCTTATTGCCAAGCAATTACAAAAAAGCAGGATGGTGGATACTGGGAATCACCCTTGCATTGATTGTCGTTTATTTTTCTATGGATGGCGACTTGAGTATCAATTATCTTCGGGAGCTGTTCGGAATGGAACCATTGGAGAGCAAGGCGTACTTCTCCCTATTCGGACCGAACTCCGACCTGCTGATGACATTGATCGCCATTCTGCTCATCGTGGGCGGTATTTTCATCGGCTTTTCCCGCAATAGGGAAGACGACGAATTTATCGAGCAGCTTCGGTACGAGTCGCTGATTTTGTCGCTGTATATCAACAGCGGGCTTATGCTGCTTTGTTTGATTTTTGTATGGGGCTTTGATTTTCTGACGGTAATGCAGTTCAATGTCTTCTCCACCCTATATGTCTTCATTATATGTTTTTACCTTCGTTTGTATTTTAATAAACGTTCTTTGCGTCATGAAAAATAGACTAAAAGTAGCTCGTGCCGAGATGAATATCACGCAGGGCGAATTGGCAGAAAAAATCGGTGTGACCCGTCAGGCGGTAAACTCCATTGAATTAGGAAAATACGTTCCCAGCACCTTGCTGGCGCTGAAGATGGCGCACTTCTTCGGCAAGACGGTGGAGGAACTTTTCATGCTGGAAGAGGGAGATCTCTGATTATCCCCCACTCCTTCTTTAGGGAACATGGCTTGTTCCGAGTATCTTCCAGGCTGCTAACTGTGCAGGAACTCCCTGATATCGGCGATGATTTTTTCCGCCATGCTGTCGGCCATCTTGCCGTTTTCCGCTTCGGCGTAGATGCGGATGATGGGCTCCGTGTTCGACGGGCGCAGATGCACCCAGCCGTTCTCGAAGTCAATCTTCACGCCGTCAATCGTATTCACCTCGTTCTTGGCATATTTTTTGGCAATATGCTGAAGAATGGCCTTCAAGTCCATGTCGGCGCGCAGGTCGATTTTGTTTTTGGAGATGACATACGAGGGATACAGCCGGCGGAGTTCGGAGCATTTCATGCCGGTTTCGGCCATATAGGTCAGGAAAAGGGCGATGCCGACCAGCGCGTCGCGGCCATAGTGCAGTTCGGGGAAGATGACGCCCCCATTGCCTTCGCCGCCAATCACCGCGTCGGTCTCCTTCATCTTCTCCACCACATTCACCTCGCCCACTGCGGAAGCGTTGTAATCAACTGAGTGCTTGCGACTTACGTCTCTCAGCGCGCGTGTGGAGGAAAGATTGGAAACCGTATTGCCTTTTTTATGCTGTAAAACATAGTCGGCGACGGAAACCAGCGTATATTCCTCGCCGAACATGTCGCCGTTTTCCGTCAGGATGGCCAGACGATCCACATCGGGATCCACCACAAAGCCGACACTGTAAGTGCCCTTCTTCATGGCATCGGCGATGCCGCGCAGGTTCTGCGGGAGAGGCTCCGGATTGTGGGCAAACACACCGGAGCAATCATCGTTCAACACCTTGACTTTCAGCACTCCCAACTTCTTGAGCAACAACGGCAAAGCCAGTCCGCCGGTAGAGTTTACACAATCGAGGATGACGGAAAAATGGGCGCGCTTAATGGCATCCACATTCACCAAATCCAACTTTAAAATCGCCTCGATATGATCTTCAATCGCCTTGTCGTAGGTGGAGTATTTACCCAATTTGTCGATTTCCGCAAACTGATACTCTTGTTTTTCGATGATTTCCAACACTTTTTGACCATCGGCAGCAGAGATGAACTCGCCGCGGGCATTGAGCAGCTTCAGTGCATTCCACTGCATCGGATTGTGGCTGGCGGTGAGAATGATACCGCCATCGGCATGATGGTGGACAACCGCCATCTCAACGGTGGGAGTGGTGGAGAGCCCAAGGTCGATGACGTTCACGCCGAGCGATTGCAAAGTACTGCAAACCAGCTTGTTAATCATTTCGCCCGAAACGCGCGCATCGCGACCGACCACAATCGTTAACGGATTTTCGTCTTTTTTCAAAAAGGTGATAAAAGCGGAAACAAATTGAACCACATCAATGGGCGTTAAATTCTCCCCTACCTTGCCGCCAATCGTTCCGCGAATTCCAGAAATAGATTTGATAAGTGCCATTATATTCTTTTTTAATCTATGTTAAAGTTAATTCAACTTAATCTCCAGTCCCACTTGCAATTGCAGGACGAACAGTCCTTTTTTGTAGTCGCATTCCACGGAGGGCATACTTGACTTTCCGGCCAGGGGAATGAGATATTCGGGGTTCACCCCCACACCAAACCGGAAGATTTTACCGAATTTGACCTGCGCCTGCACCATTCCGCCGAGACCGAGATAGTGGGCGCGGTGCGAGACATTGGAAATGCCGCTGGATGCGACGCTGTCCTTATGGTTGGTTACAACTTTGTGGATGTTGTTGTAGGAGACATCCCCTCCGATGCGCAGAACCAGGCGTTCGCCAAGTGGCCGCGTATAGAGCGCGCCCACCCCCGCCTTGAACTTCGTTAGTTTGTGCGAGATACCGTACACGTTCACATCGCCGCCATGTCCGGCATAGTCGAAGTTGATTTGAAAGTCGAGGTTGTCGTGCCATCCATCGATGATGAACGAGCCGCCTGCGCCCAACGTCTTGTTAATCAAAGAGTCGTTGGAGAACTCCTTGTTGAAGCG
>ONXT01000025.1 GCA_900321845.1 uncultured Bacteroidales bacterium
GGCGTTCAGCTCACCCATCGCAACATCATCAGCAACTTCAAGGCCATCTGTCCGATTGTGCCTGTACACGCCCAGACGCGCGTGCTGAGCTATCTGCCGCTGTGCCACGTATATGAACGTATGATGATTTATGCCTGGCAGTACCTCGGCATCCCGATTTATTATGCCGAAAGCTTGGGCACCATCGTCAACAATATCAATGAGGTCCATCCCACCATTTTCACTACCGTACCCCGTCTGTTGGAAAAGGTTTACGACAAGGTGATTGCCACTGGACGCAAACTGCCCAAGGCGAAAAAGAAAATTTTCTTCTGGGCGGATGAGGTGGCCAGTCGCTATGAATTTGGCGAACAGTCCCGGAAGTACCGTCGTCAGTTGAAGTATGCGCGCAAGCTCGTGCTTCACAAATGGAAAGAGGCATTGGGCGGAAATATCGAAGTGATTGTTTCTGGTGGTGCGGCCATCCAGCCCCGTCTGGCCCGGATTTTCTGGGCGGCTGAAATGCCGGTGCTGGAGGGCTACGGTTTAACGGAAACCTCTCCCGTGATCGCCGTGAGCAACTTCTTTGAAAACGGGCTGAAATTCGGTACCGTCGGTCCCGTGCTGCCTGGTATAGAGGCGAAAATCGCCGAAGATGGCGAAATCCTGACTCGTGGACACTGCGTCACCAAAGGTTATTACAAAGCCGACGACCTCACCAAGGAGGCCATTGACGAGGAGGGCTGGTTCCATACCGGCGACATCGGCCATTTTGAACCGGAAGGGCAGTTGCGAATCACTGGAAGAAAGAAGGAGATGTTCAAGACCGCCTTCGGCAAATATGTGGTGCCAACCCTTATCGAAGGCAAGCTCTGCGAGGATCCTTTGATCGACAATGCTATGGTCATCGGGGAGAACAAGAAGTTTGCAGCGGCGCTCATCGTGCCCAACTTCTCCGATTTGCGCTCGTGGTGTGCCCGTCACGACATCGCCTACACGACCAACGAGGAGATGATCAAGCATACTGAGGTTCTCAAGAAGTTCAAGCGTGTAGTGGATAAATACAATGCGCAATTGGGTGAGACAGAGCAGGTTAAGAAGTTCGCGCTGATTGATTACGAATGGGGCATCTCTACCGGCGAACTGACCGCGACCCTCAAGTTGAAACGCAATTTCATTACCCAGAAATTCTCCGAGAAAATCGAAAGTCTTTTTGAATGATTATTGATTATGAAAAAGTTATCCCTTATTTTAGTTGCAGTTCTATTACTCTCATGCTCCTGTAAGACCGCGGAAAACGCGGAAGCGAAGGGGGCTTCTTCGCCAGCCACGGAGGAAAAAGCCTCTCCCAAGGTTCAGGGGAAACCGCTGCTTCAGACCTATTGGGTGCTGACGCACATCAACGGAGAGCCCATCGGGGCGGCGCCCAAGGAAGCAAGCATCGTCTTCAATGAAGAGGGGCGCGTGAGCGGCACACTCGGCTGCAACAACTTCTTTGGTACATACTTCGTTAAAAAAGACAAAATGTCCATTGAATACACGGGTGCCACCAAGATGCTTTGCAGCGAAATGAGCGTGGAGGAAAAGTATCTTGCTGCGCTCAAATCCGATATCACTCACTATACTATTCACGATAGCGAGTTGACAATCTATGCTAAGAATCAGGAAGTTCTACGTTTTCATGCCGCTGAATAATGAATAGAGAAGAAATCATCCGACAGAGCATTTTGGAAGATGTGGGCGATGGCGACCACTCCTCACTCGCTTGCATTGATCCGAATCTGCAGGGTTCCATGAAGCTGCTCGTCAAGCAGGACGGAATCCTCGCCGGCGTTGAGGTCGCGAAGGAGGTGTTGAACATCATCGACCCCAGTATTAAAATGGAGCAATTGATGCATGACGGCGATGAAATCCACAAGGGCGACATCGTCTTCATCATCCACGGCTCCGCGCAGAAAATGCTCACCGCCGAGCGAACCGTGCTCAATTTCATGCAGCGGATGAGCGGCATCGCCACCTCTGCAAGGCATTATGTCAATCTGGTGAAGGGGACGAAATGCACGATTCTTGATACGCGTAAGACCACACCCAACATGCGCCTTTTTGAAAAACAGGCTGTAAAAACGGGCGGGGCTTCCAATCACCGCTTTGGTCTGTTCGATATGATCATGTTGAAAGACAATCATATAGACTTTGCCGGTGGTATTGAAAAGGCCATCGACAAAACCCATGCCTATCTGCAAAAAAACAATTTGAACCTCAAAATCGAAATTGAAACCCGCTCGATTGACGATGTGAAGCGCGTGCTCAAACACGGCGGCGTGCATCGCATCATGTTGGACAACTTCACGGTAGAACAAACTCGTGAAGCGCTGCAACTGATTGACGGTCAATATGAAACGGAATCCTCTGGCGGGATTACGGAAGAAACCATCCGCAGTTATGCCGAAACCGGTGTCGATTTCATCTCCGTCGGCGCATTGACACATCATATCAATAGTCTGGATTTGAGCCTCAAATTTGTTGACTGACATCAATGTCGCTTTTAACATTAAATAAATAATTCCCCAATGTCTGTTGTTAAATCCATGGATTCTGAGGAAAACGCCTCAAAATCAAAACCCCGCAAAAGAAAAAGAATCGTCCTGAAAGCCGCTGTCAAAATTCCTTTGATAATTGTAGGAGTTCTGGTTGGACTTTTCCTTCTGTTGGCGATTTTCATCTCACCCATTGCTGAGTATATCATTGAAAAACACAGCAAGGAGATTTGCCATCGTATTGTCACGATGGATGACCTGACCATCAATTTGTTTAGGGGAAGCGTTGATATAGAAGGGTTTAAGGCTCTGGAAGAGAACGACAAGGATGTCTTTATCACATTCGACGAACTCTATGTCAATATGTCGCTCTTTCGGCTGTTGGGGAGGACGGTCCGTTTGGATGAAATCACTCTGAATTCTCCGGATATCGTTGTGGTTCAGAATGGTAAGAAATTCAATTTCACCGATATCATTGAATTTTACAAGTCGGACAAGCCGAAGGACAAGGACAAGAAGAGTCCGTGGGAGGTGGATTTGCGCAATATCAC
>ONXT01000260.1 GCA_900321845.1 uncultured Bacteroidales bacterium
CAATTCAAAAAAATATTGTATTTTTGCGGACTTAATTGAAATACTATATTCATTTTATTATTCACTAAAATTATAACATTTATGAAACACTTATGGGAAACAAATGCGTCCTTGGTCATCTTGTGCGCCATTTTGATCGTCGTGATTCCCTTTTTGGTTTTCTACATTGTGAAAGCCAAGAAAGAGCATCCAAAAGGACTGGTTGCCGCCGCACTGAGTAACATGGGCGAGCGATTCGGCTACTACATCATGAATGCCGTGCTAACGCTATTTCTTGTATCGAAATTCGGTCTGCCCAAAGAAGTCGCGGGAATTATTTTTTCCGTTTTTTACTTTGGCATCTACATTTTGAGTTTGGTTGGCGGTATTATTGCCGACCGCACTCAGAAATACAACAGCACCATCCAATGGGGTGTAACGCTCATGGCGTTTGGATACATAGCTTTAGCCATACCCTTGTTCAGCAAAGAGGGCGGCTTGATTGTTGACCATAACGGCACTTGGTGGGCTATTCTTATTTTCACTTGCTTGGCTCTGCTGCTTATCGCCTTCGGTAACGGTCTATTCAAAGGCAACCTGCAGGCTTTGGTAGGACAGATGTACGACAATTTCGAAGCTGAAGCCGCCAAGAAAGGTCCCGAAGCTTTAGCCGAGGCCAAAGACAAACGTGACAGCGGTTTCCAGATTTTCTACGTGTTCATCAACATCGGCGGTGTGATCGCTCCTTTCGTAGCTCCGTTGATTCGCACATGGTGGCTGAAGATCCACAACTTCGTCTATAATGCCGATATGCCAGCATTGTGCCATCAATACATTGCTAACGGTCAGGTCACTCAAAAATTCACCGAAACCATGAACAACTCGGTAATTGATCCGTCCCTGATTACCAATGCGACACAATTCAGCTCCGACTACATCGATGTTTATAACACCGGTATTCATTACGCGTTCATTGCGTCAGCACTTGCCATGGTTATTTCTCTCATCATTTTCTTTGCTAATAAAAAAGGCTTTCCACAGCCCGCAAAAAAAGTTGCTACCGAAACAGCTGGTTATACAGCTGAAGAGAAATTGGAGATGGCAAAAGAGATCAAACAAAGGCTCTATGCTCTCTTTGCTGTACTTGGCATTGCCATTTTCTTCTGGTTGTCCTTCCATCAAAACACGCAATCACTCAAGTTTTTCGCAAGTGATTTTGTAAACACCGAGATGTTCCCCGCAGAAATTTGGGATTCCATGAATCCTCTGTTTGTCATCATCCTGACACCCCTTATTATGATTCTTTTTGCTGCTTTGGCTCGCAAAGGCAAACCTGTTTCCACTCCTCGCAAAATTGCCATCGGTATGGGAATCGCGGGATGCGCATACTTGTTCTTGATGATATTCTCTATCATGAAACAATATCCTTCAGGCAATGTATTTACCAGTATGGATGCTGCTGAAATGGCTAAAGCGGGTCTGGCTAAAGCCGCTCCGTGGGTAATGATCGTTACTTACTTCTTCCTGACTGTAGCCGAGCTATTCATCTCCCCGCTGGGACTTTCATTCGTGTCGAAGGTGGCTCCGAAGCATCTGCAGGGTATTTGCCAAGGCTTATGGCTGGGTGCCACCGCCATCGGCAACCTGTTTATCTTTGTGGGAACCGTCATGCTCAACGCTTGGCCCATCTGGCAGTGCTGGGGCGTGTTCCTTGCGATCTGCTTGGTATCCATGACTGTCATGCTCTGCATGGTGAAGTGGCTGGAAAAGATCACCAAATAGCCACTGATTTCTCATAAACAAAAAAGAGAGGACCTCAACGGTTCTCTCTTTTTTATTTTTGCATCTCTAATAAACAATTCAACAACCGCCGTTCACTTCCGCTTGGTATAGGTTCCAATCCAATCGCTATCATTCTGATATTCAAAATTTTCGAGGCAGGCAAAAACCTCATCCACTGTAGTAGCGGTGAGAATCAAACTGCGATGGAAAGGACGGAGGAAACCCTCATCCAGAAAACGTTGGATTTGCGACAGCAGTGCATCGTAATAACCGTCATGGTTCAACAGCACGATGGGCTTATGGTGAATGCCCAGCTGCGCATCAACGATGATTTCAAAAAGTTCGTCCATCGTACCGAAAGAGCCAGGGAGCGTGATGAACGCATCCGCCAACCGCTCCATCAACTGCTTGCGCTCGCTCATCGACTTGACATAAATCATTTGCGAAAGATTCTTCGCACTGACCACATCTTCCGCAAAAAAATCAGGCATGATGCCAATCACTTTGCCATTCTTTTGCAGAGCGGCCTCCGCCACAGCGCCCATCAAGCCCAATTTTGCGCCTCCATAGTAAACGGAGAGACTTTGCTCGGCGCATTTTTCTCCAAGGGCGGATGCCAAACGCATGTATTTTTCCGATGCACCATCGGAAGAACCGCAGAAAACCGCGACAGAACGAAGATTTTTCATTGCAATGGGTGTTTAAGGGGGATACGCACAAGTGAGATCAGGATGTAAGCCAGAATGATAATCGGGAATGCGCCGAAACGGAAGATGACGAACAATACGACTGCCAATGCCAAAAAGATGTAGCGCACCAGATTCTCCTTGAATTTCAAATTCTTAAACTTGAGCGAAAACATTGGGATATCGGAAAGCAAGAGAACGGCGACAGCAAGGGAGAGCAGGAAAACCACCCAGAAATGGTTGAGGACAGCCAGTGATTTGGCAGAAAAATGCAGGTAACCGATGAACAGGGCGTTGGCAGGCGTTGCCAATCCACGGAACTCCGTGTGCTGACGCTCATCATGGTTGAACTTCGCCAAACGCAAAGCGGAGCATGCCGGAATCACAAAGACGCAATAGGGCAGAATCCGCATGAGACCCTCTTGTGCAGCAGGCGGCAACGTATTGTCAATCAACTGATTCAAAAAGACAAAGAGAATGGTGGTGGGGGCAACGCCGAAAGAGACGACATCGGCCAGCGAGTCCAAATCAACACCAATGACAGACTGCACTTTGAGCATTCGCGCAGCAAACCCGTCAAAGAAATCGAAAACCGCCGACAGAAGTATCATCAAGGACGCCACTTCGAGCATACCGCGCGTAGCAAACAGTATGGAAAGGCAGCCTGAAATCAAATTGCAACAGGTAATTAGATTGGGAATGTGCTTTTTCATTTCGTTCTGTAAAAAACGGCGCAAAATTACGATTTTTTTTCACATGAGATTGTGAAAATAAATGTCGGTTTCAGACAAAATTCACCAAAAAAAGAAGTATATTTGCCAGCTTGATTGTGCAAAAGCAGGTTCAAGCACAACCAATTGATTATGAAGAAAATAGCTATTGCACTTTTTGTCATTGCCACTGCATTGTCTTTCATTTTGCTTGATGCGCAAAGTACGAGCAGCAAGCAATTGAAAAAAGACAAGCAAAAGCTCGAAAGGGAAATCAAAAACACGCAAGAACTGTTGAATCAGACACGCAAGAACAAAAACGCCTCCCTTGAACAAATTGCGGTTCTCAGGAAACAGATTTCAAACCGCGAGGACATGGTGGTCGCGCTCACAGACGAAATCACCCGCCTTGAGGACGAGATGGCGCTGAACGAGAAACTATCGAAAAGCCTCGACCGGAAACTGGCGTACATGAAGGACGATTACGCCCGAGTGGTCTATAACGCCTATAAAAACCGCAAACTCACCAATAAAATCACCTTCATTTTTTCTGCGGACAACTTCAGCCACATGTACCAACGCGCCAAGTACTACCGAGCGTTCGCCAAAAACGTGAAGTCGCAAGTGGAGACCATTGAAGCCACCCAAAAGGAAATAGAGAAGAAAAAGATTGAAATACAGGAGATTAAGGAGGCCAAATCCGCCATCATGTCGAAAGAGGAGGCCAATCTTGCCAATTTGGAAAAGGCAAAACGCGAGAAGGACAAATTGGCGGCTTCCTTAAAGACGAAGGAAAAAGAACTGTCTGCCCAAATCAAGCAAAAGCAACAGCAGCAAAAGAAACTCGATGCGGCTATCCAGGCGGCCATCCAGAAGGAGATTGCCGCCGCCAACGCGAAAAAGGCAAAGAGCAACAAAGGCAAGAACACTTCCACAGGGAAATCGGGAGGGAATACCAGCAAACCGGTCATTACGATGACCCCAGAGGAACAGAAGCTCAGCAACACCTTCGCCGGCAACCAAGGGCGTCTTCCATGGCCAGTGACCAAATGCAGCAAGCTCCGTGGCTTCGGAACCTACCCGCACCCCGACGTACCTTCCGTACAAATCCAAAACAACGGCATCGACCTGCTGACCGAAGCCGGAGCCCCCGTCAGAGCCGTCTATCAAGGAGAAGTGGTCAGCGTAATGGACATCTCCGGCACCAAGGTCGTCATCATCAAGCATGGAGAGTATATGACTGTATATCAAAACCTTGCGACAATTACAGTTAAGAAAGGGCAAAACGTCACCAGCAAACAAAACATCGGCACAGTTGCCAAAAACAACGACACCGGAACCTACATTCTTCACTTCGCCCTCCTCAAAATGCAAACCTATCTTAACCCAAGCTCCTGGCTGGCCCAATAATCATGTACCTCAACGAAGCACTTTTCTCGGACTTTTTGGAATCGAAGGAGATTCTATGGCTGGGCATCGATTTCTCCAAAGCGAAATTCACCAGAAAAGGATTCGATTTCACTCCGGAAATCCTCCGCTACTATTTCAACGAGTGGAACACGCTCATCATCTCCGACCAAAAGAAATACGACATCCGTCTCAGCTTCCGAAAACCGATCATGAACTACGACCTTTCGTTGATTTCAAAAAAGAACAAGTCGGTTAAACTCAACAATTTACTTTGCGAAAACATCAATATGTCGGACGTTTTCAGCGATGAGGACATCCGCGAATACGTAAAGACACTCGCCTCCCCCACCCAGTTCAAATACGGGCTCCTCTTCATCGTGGAATCACTTGACACGCACAGCAAAACGGGCGCCGTCTGGGTGGCCATCATCGAAACCAATACCCACACTCCTGTGCTCTGCGAAAAATTCCTAAAAGTCCCCAGCGGCTTCGGAACCAAAAACTACTGGGGGAGAATCTTCTACAACCTGCTCTTCGACATCAAAAGTTACGCCTTCTACCGATGGGAAAACCTTGTGAGAGTTAACAACTAATCATTAATCATAAATCACTAAAAATGTCTGCATTTAAAGCTTACGATTTCAGAGGAGTGTTCAACAAGGATTTTACGTTGGACACAATTTACAGGATTGGATTTTACCTTCCTAAATTACTGAATGTCAATAAAGTACTGGTTGGTCGCGACATGCGAGTCTCCTCTCCTGCCATGTTCGACTCCCTTACACGCGGCATCACCGACGCAGGGGCCGATGTGTATGACATGGGGCTGACGACCACCCCGATGGTCTATTATTTCACTGCCAAGCATCACTTTGA
>ONXT01000039.1 GCA_900321845.1 uncultured Bacteroidales bacterium
GTAGTCGGGGTCTTGCTGGAAAAGAAACTCGCGGCTTATGGTCCAGGTTTCCAGCTCTTCTGCGATGTTGCGCCCGCCCGCCAACTGGATGATGTCGTTGATGAACGATTTGCCCGGCGCAGTGTAGTCGCCCGCATCTCCAAAACCTACTACGTAATAGACCGACTTGCGCTCGGTAGTGCTGTCCTGTAAGCTTTTAACTTGTTGTAATTCATTTTTGTAGGAGGCAATCAGACTGTCGGCGGCGGCCTGCTTGTTCAAAATCACACCCAGTTTGCCGATGGTGGTGAAGATGTCCTCCACGTGCCCTTCGGCTTTGACGGAATAGACCGGAACCTTGGCTTCCTCCATCTTGGCCACATCCTTTTTGCTTACCACGGAGCCGATAAGAATCAGGTCGGGTTGCAGTTTCAACAGACTTTCCACGTTGATGTTCAGCAGTGTGCCGACGCGTTGGATTCGAGACGTTTCCGGAGGGTAGTCGCAAAAGTCGGTGATACCCACCAATTTGTCCTCGCCATGGAGCAGGAAGGTGATTTCCGTGATGGCGGGCGACAGCGAGATGATGCGCTGCGGCTCGCTCGGAATGACCACTTCTCGCCCGTATGCATCTTTCCCTTCGAAGAAGTTAGCGCCGGCCTCAGGAGTGCGGTCGCCCGCACCCCTGTTTCCGCACGCCAAAAATAACAGAGAAAAAGTGAAAAAAAATGCGATTCTCTTCATGAAATTACAATTATACCACTTGAATAGGCTTGCTGCCTTCCCCCAACTAATACGCGTGTCGTTGGCACTGTATTCCGCTAATTGTCTTATTATCATATTGTTATAATATTTCAAAAAACCGCAGTCGGGGAAATAATCAAACGTTAGGCCACGATGGGCTCGTCTGTGCAAGTCTATTTCCCGAGACTTTCAACAACGATTGAATGGCAGGTTTTCTGACTTGTCTCGCCCTTGCGCGCCTTCCCGTCGGTAGTGCAGTGGCTTATGCGCAGGGCGTCTGTGAGACTTACAGCAGCGGGTACTGTGCAGGACTTTCACCTGGCTTCCCTCTCGAATTTTCCGAAGAAGATTCTCACCATAAAATCGGCTGCAAAATTACAATTTTTTTTTGACTGTAGCGGAAGTGTGAAAATATTTTCCAATCAGCCAACCATTCACTGCAATGTCCTTCTTCTCTTTTTGGGGGCGGCCCGGCTCCTTGCCATCCGGAAGGGTAGGGGAGCTGCACATGGTTTACTGTATTCCCTTTATCCCCTCTTCGTAAATGTCGCCGTCGGGCTTTCCGCCTATATTGCGCTTGCGCTTCCTTGGGCGCTAAGCCGCCAAGGAGCTTCCTTCGGTCGCTCTTTGCGTCCAAGCGCCCTTTCGCGTCAGCGCTGCGCGCAATGCCGGCTGCAATCCCTGCCGCGTGCGCTCCGTCGGAAAATAAAAAAAGGAGAAGTCTGTGCTCCTCCTTTTCGTGCGTACCCGGGGCCGGGATCGAACCGGCACGAGTGTTACCTCATCGGTTTTTGAGACCGACGCGTCTACCTATTCCGCCACCTGGGCATCGGTGCTTTTTCAGGCTGCAAAAATACAACTTTTTTCAATGCAAATGCAACCGCCTTCAAAATTTTTCGGAATTATCCATTTGTCTCTTTAAATACTGCTGATGCGATAATCTTAAGAAATCACTGAAAACACTTTGACACACAGAGTGTTATAGATATTTGTCGAATTTTCGATTTGAAATCAATTCCGTTTTACGCACGACAAGTGCGATCGCGAAAACTCCCCTTCTTTTTAAGAAGGGGTGGCCGCAGGCCGGGGTAGTAATATAGGCATCCTAATTCCTTTTTGATATTTCTCGTTACTTGAAAAAAACAGATCCCAATTTATCAGACAACAAGCTGTATTCCCGGAATGGCCGATTAAATCCGACTATTTTAAATACATCTCCTGTTTTGCGGACAGTTACGATTGCCACAAAAGTTTTATTCATTGTCTTTCCCGACGACTTTTCCGTACCAGAAATGCTCCATACAACTTGAAGTGTATAGGTATCATCAATCGCATAAAGACATTCTAATGAAATCGTGTCAATTTTGCCAATAAAATTACGACAGGGCTGGTAATAATCTTTGATGATTTTATGGAATGCCTCATCAAACCCCACGTTGTCATCAATCCATTTTTGATTCTTCACCTCATGAAAAAGCCCCCATTCAGCATTCACACATGCAAGAGGTTTTGTCAGTTCATTAGGTTCTCTACTATAGTGCGCTTCCTTAAACTTCCTGAAGGTCGCCATGATTTGGGAGGTGTCAATATAATCATCAATCTGCGAAGATAGGGTGTCATAAGTCATCCAATGGACAAAATTCTTAATTGTTGATTCCCATTGACTTTGCATTTCAAAATCTTCTTTTTCAGGATTGCTAACCAAATAAAATCCTTTTATTTGATTTGATATAAATAGATATGAATATCCGTCTCTATTAATATTTATTGAACTATTGCCCATCAGCAATGTTGTGGAATAAGTGCTTTCTATATCCTCCCATATTGGAACCTGCCAATATCTATGAACGCTGAAACGATAACATTTTTTATACTTCAGTCTTTCTCGACCAATATGGACGGATTTGGGTGAGATGATAACTGCGTGTGCTTCAAATTCGCCTATTGTAGTATATGCTCCAATAATGTTAAACCCTTTTAGCTTCGCAAGTCCTGTTATAGTAAAGTCGTATGGGGTGTTGTCTGCGATTAAAAAAGTATTTATACCGCCTCTTACAGGAGGCATGACATTATACAAAGAATATAATGAATCCTCGAGCCATTGCTGCTTTTGCGCATATGCCGAAAAAAAGGACAATAGCAACTGAAATAAAACTATGATTGTTTTTCTGTTCATCTCTGAAAATTCTGCAAATGTGACATAATTACCTGAAACACTGGGTATTTGTAATACTTGGCTTGTTCAGTCGTCATAGTAGAAGGTTGTTGTGTTGCACGAGTATGACCATAATTCCAA
>ONXT01000054.1 GCA_900321845.1 uncultured Bacteroidales bacterium
ATTATCATCACGAAAATGTTGTCAATTGACAGCGCCTTCTCCGTCAGATAGCCCGTCAGATATTCCAATGCCAACGTGTGGCGGTAGGTCTTAATCCCCTCGTCAAGGTTCTCTTCCGTGATATTGCTCAAATTCAGCCCGTGATGGTGCTTGACATTGATTTCGTTCAGCCTCTCCACAGAGTCAATCCCGTGGATGACATCTCCTTTCAAGTAGATGAAACCGCAGAACAGCAGGGCTATACCAATCCAGATGGCTGTCCAGATAGCTGCCTCCTTTGTTCCGATGACGTGGTCTTTCTTATGGAATACACCTAAATCAAGAGCTAGGAGAAGGATGACAAGTGCCAGAAAACAGCAAAAAGAGATGATTTCATTCATACTTGAAAAATTGGATGCAAAAGTACATTTTATTTTTGAACTGATTGGACCGCATGCAAATAATTTTCAAATTCAGGATAGGATTTCTTGACGCAGTGCGTGTCGGTCAGATGTACGTGATGACGTTGGGTGAGCAGCGCGAAAGCCATCACCATCCGATGGTCGTTCCATGTGTCTATCGGGATGACCTGCTCAGGCAGGGTGTATCTGCGTGTTCCGTCGATGGTCAAGGATTCGTTCTCTTTGCTGCAATGGTAGCAGGCGGGCGCGAAACGGGCCAGCGTGGTCGTGAGAATGTCGATGCGGTTCGATTCCTTGAAATTCAGGTTGCCGATGCCGCTCAGTGTGAGTTTGAAGGGATAGAGTACCGCTGTCGTGGCAAGCACGGGCGCCAAATCGGGATTGTCGGTCAGGTCGATGTCTAGTTCGGCAATGCTCGGATTGCCCAGCTTTTCAATCCAGACGCCCTCTTCGGTTTGCTCGGATTTCACACCCATTTTCGCAAAGAGGTCGGCGGCAATCCGGTCGCCCTGCAGACCGTCGAGGCGGAGGTTTTTCAGAAGGAGCCGGCGGGGCTTTTCGGATGTCGCGACCAACGCATACCAGAAGGCGGCGGTGCTCCAGTCGGCTTCCGTGTTGACGGTGCGTCCTCCCAGCATGGCATTCACCACCGACCGCGTCATGTTGATGTAGGGCATGGAGGGTGGGGCAGGAGGGAGGATGTGCAGTTGTTGCAGCCCTATTTTATGCGAAATCAGCAGCAGCGAGCTCGCGAACTGGCTGCTCTCCTCGCAGTGGATGGTCATCTCTTTGCTTTGCAGCGGATGGCCGTGGATGAGCAGCCCGCACTCGCACTCATCGATGTCGGCGCCGATGCTCAATAGGGCGGATACCAACGGACGCACCGGCCGCTTGAGTAGGCGCGGACTTCCCGTCAGAATCCAATTCCCCTCTGTTGTTGCCAGTACCGACAACAGGAATCGGTAGCCGGCGCCGCAGTCGTTGGCTGTGATGGCGGTGGTCGTCTCCCGCGACAGCTTGCGCGCCCTGCGGATGCTTTGCAGCGCGGTATGCACCGTCCTCACATCCTCGGATTCATCGGTCGAGATGTCCAAAATCTCGTCCTTGTAAAGAAATGTGGCGATCAACTGCCTGATTAATAAACTTTTGGAATTGTTTAGGAAGATGGTCGATCCGTTGGGAACATGGATTTTTGAGTAGGTCATAGTGTATGGAGTTTAGGTGAAAAAATCAATCGCTGGTATGTTGGTAATCAAGGGGTTCCACGTGGATTGTGGCTTCAATGCCGTAGTCATTGCGGATGCTCTCCTCCAGTCGGGTGGCGATGGCGTGCCCTTCGCTGATGCTCAGTGCGCCGTCCAAACGGATATGGAAGGTGAGTTCCTGATGGGTTACGTAGTTGTGTATGTGGAAATGGTGGGGCTGAAGCTCGTATTGGCAGATGCCTTTCGCCTTGAGCGTGATTTCGTCTATCAGTTCTTGCGAGGGCTTTTCCCCCAGTATTTTCGTGATGGTCTCTTTGGTTATTTCATAGGTTGCGTAGAAAAGGAGGATGGAGATGGAGATGCCGAGTGCGCCGTCTATCCACCAGAAACGGTTGGCGAAGAGGATGCCGGCGAGCACGACCACCGACGACAGTGCATCGGTGCGGTGGTGCCAGCCATCGGCCTTGACGCTGATGTTGCCGCTTTTTTTGCCGAGGTAGAAGGCGTATTGTGCCATCCCTTCTTTCACGATGATGGAAACGATGGTGACGGCGATGGCGATGGGACCGAAAGAGGTGGGTTGCTTGTCTTGCAGCTTGTCGATGGCATCGGTCAGGAACTCGTAGGCGATGATGGCGAGTATGACGCCGATGAGCAGCGAGGCGATCTGCTCCCAGCGGCCATGTCCGAAGGGGTGCGACTGGTCGGGCTTCCGCTTTGTGAGTGCGGCGGCGATGATGACGATGATGGAGCTGATGGAGTCCGACAAGGTGTGCCATGCATCGGCCATCAGTGCGACGGAGCCGGTGACGATTCCCGCCCAGAATTTGAGCCCGAAAAGAGACGTGTTGACAATGATCGACCAAGTCCCTTCCTTGTATGCCGCTATGGCCTTGTCGTTGTTCTTGTCCAATTCTGTCATCGGTGGAGTTCTTTTAGCGTTGATTCCCTTTTTAGTTAGCGGCCGCAAAATTACACATTCTCCTTGTCATACCGTCTCGTGCAGCTATTTCACAATCCGTTTTTAATTTTTTTTAACAAATTGAAAAAAAAACAATGTGACGAGGGACTTTTTCTAAAAATTTTTGTATCTTTGCAAACAAATTTATAGCTTATGGCGAAAAAGAGAGTTTTATATGTTGCTTCTGAGATATATCCTTATCTGCCAGATAGTTACATTTCCAATATTTGTAGATTCCTTCCTCAGGGCATTCAGGAGCGATCCAATGAAATCCGCACTTTTATGCCCAAGTTCGGATGTATCAATGAGCGAAAAAACCAACTTCACGAGGTGATTCGCCTTTCCGGCCAAAACATTATCCTGGACAATTCCGACCACCCGTTGATTATCAAGGTCGCTTCTCTCCAGGTGGTGAGGATGCAGATTTACTTCATTGATAGCGAGGATTATTTCAAGAGAAAGCAGATTTTCGCCGACGAAGAGGGCAATTTCTTCCCCGACAACGACGAACGGATGATTTTCTTTGCGAAGGGCGTGATCGAGACCGTCCGCAAGCTGGGCTGGGTCCCCGACATCATCCATTGCCATGGCTGGATCTCCTCCATGGTTCCCATCTTCATCAAGACATGTTATAAAGACAATCCGCTGTTCCAAGACACACGCATCGTGACCAGCCTCTACAACGACCATTTCGAGGGCTCTCTGGATCCGAATTTCGCCAAGAAACTCGTGGGTACCGGCATCGATGAGAAATTCGTCGGAGGTCTTGAAAATCCAGACTATCTGTCGGTAGTGCGAAAAGCCGCCGAGTTTTCGGATGCGATGGTCGTCGGCCATGACGAAGTGCTGCCGAAAGCAAAGGAGGCCATGCGTCTCTTCCCCCGTCCCTTGTTCTATCATCCCAATATCGAAAATTATGTGGATGAATATGACCGCTTCTATGACGATTTGATGGATAAACAACCTATAACTTTCTAATTTTCAATGAAATATCGCTCATTTATCTTACTCTTTCTTTCTACAATCCTTTTCTGCGGCTGTAAGAAGGAAATCGACACCATCGGACTTAGCTTCCAAGATGACGACCTCTTGAATGCTCAATTCATGGAACTTCCGATTACCGCGTACTCCGTGCTGGAAGACTCCCTCTATACCAAGAATCTCCTCAATAATGTGGTGGGAGCGGTCAATGATCCCGTTTTCGGCCGGACGGAAGCCGGATTCTGCACGCAATTCGACCTCGCCGGTTCCAATACCAGCCTGATAGGCTCCGAAGATGTGGTCGCACTCGACTCCGTTGTACTCTCCCTGCAGTATTCGGGCTTTTTCGGCGACACACTCTCGCCTATGCTCTTTGAAGTTTATGAATTGTCGGAACAGCTCGACAAGGATAACTATTATAGCAACGACGACCATCCGTCGCATTTCGGGACGAACCTGCTCTATTCCAATGCATCGTTCTATCCGCGTCCGACAACCCCTGTGACCTTGGACACCATTCGCTATGCGGCCCATGCACGTCTCCGCCTTTCCAACGACTTCGGAAACCGCCTGCTTTACATGAACAGTTCTGACTTGGCCAACACGGCGGCATTTCAATCTGCTTTTTACGGCTTGGTGGTGAAAGCCACTACTGCCACTCGTGGTGCGGGCAGCCTCTCCTATATCAGCCTTACCTCCGCGATGTCGGGCATTACCATTTATTATACAACCAACAATACAGATCATAAAAAATACACTTTCCCAATCAGCACGAACTGCGTCCGCTATAATTTCTTTACCCACGACTATTCGACCGCATCCACCGACTTCCGCCGTCAGGTCATTCAACATGATACGACTTTGGGGCAGCAGATGCTTTATGTGCAGCCGACGGGCGGGGTGAAAACGCATATCTCCATGCCCGCGCTGATGGACACGCTTTATGGCAAGAGATACGTCATCAACCGTGCCGAACTGGTGATTGCCAATGTCTCAACGGATGCCTCCTATTTCTTCCAGCCCTATAATCTGGGCCTGCAGCTTGTGACGAGCGCTGGTACCAATACCTATCTCCCTGATGATGCGAGCTTTACCTCCTCGAACTATTTCGGAGGGGTTTATGATGAAAATACAAAGGAATACAGGTTCCGAATCACGAATTACATTCAGCAGCTTCAAAGGAATGGAATCAATGACAAAGGAATCAATATCGTAATTAGCGGTGCGGGTATCCGAGGAAACCGCCTCGTGTTGCGCGGGACTGACCCATCGTTTGCCGACCGCCTCCGTCTGGAGGTCTATTATACCGCTTACTAAAACCATTGACTATGTGTGGAATTGTCGCTTATACGGGATGCAAGGAAGCATACCCGATTTTGATTAAAGGGCTCAGACGCTTGGAATATCGCGGCTACGACAGCGCCGGTGTCGCCCTTTCCCAGGAGAACGGGATTTCAGTCTATAAATGCCGCGGAACTGTGGCAGATTTGGATGAGTATTGTTCCGACAAGAACACGGTTTCCCATGCGGGAATTGGCCATACCCGTTGGGCTACGCACGGCGAGCCCACCACCCAGAATGCCCATCCCCATCTCTCCGAGGATGGAAAATTGGCACTGATTCACAACGGGATTGTTGAGAATTATCTCGTTCTGAAGAAAGAGCTGATGAACCGCGGATATGAGTTCAAGAGCGAAACGGATACCGAGGTTCTCGTTCATCTGGTTGAGGATATTATCAAAACCGAGCAGGTCAGCACCTTTGAGGCGGTGCGCATTGCTCTGACGAGCGTGGTCGGTACGTATGCGCTGGCCCTCCTCTCCGCCGACGAGCCTGACCAACTGATTCTGGCCAAAAAAGGCAGTCCGCTGTTGATAGGAA
>ONXT01000161.1 GCA_900321845.1 uncultured Bacteroidales bacterium
AATAGGCGTTGCTTTGAGAAATCGGGATTCCGGTGATTTTTCCGCGCATACCCACAAAAATCAGAGGCAGCCCCACGATGGCTATAAGGCATGTTTGCCAATAGAACTTGTTGATTTTCAGCAAATCAGGTTTTGAAAACCACCTCTTGTAACTCCAAAAAAGAGCAGCGGTCAGGAGCAGGGTTGCCAGCCCGCCCGCGATAAGCTGCACCCACGTAGCTGTACGCAGCACCTCATCCGGCTTCTGCAAATAGTACCAGATTTTGTAGTTGAGTTTGAACCCCCATTCGCCATACAGACAAATATCGCCGATGGAACTCAACGTCAACGCCAAAACAACGATCAACGTATAAATGTCCAGGACACGGTCCAGCCATTTCGTCTGAAAGGCCATTTGGAGAGTGAGCAACAGAAACGGGATGACGAACAAATAACTTGCAGCGGAAACATCCAAGTGAAAGGCATGGTAGAAGGTGCTCAGCACCTCGCCTAAAGAGGATTGAAAAGCCAGGGAATGGTAGGTCGCCAGAAAGGCAATCCGCCCCAACTCAAACAGCAAAAGAATAAAGAGCACGTATTTGAGCAGCCGAATGAGGTAGTTTTTCATAAGAAAAAAATAAAAAATCACAAGACAACCTGTCCTTTGAAAGCAATGGCGGCTGGACCCTTCAGGTAAATATTTGAGAATCTGCAATTTAGAATTTCAAAAGCGACTTTAAAATTTCCTCCGCGCATACGGATGGGCAATTCGTAGTCGCCGTCGGCGAAGTGGCGTTGTTGCGCCCAAGCCAGTGCGGTGGCCGTCACACCCGTGCCGCACGCCCAAGTCTCATCCTCCACACCACGCTCGTAGGTGCGCATGAAAATCCCGCTGCCGTCAGGCGAACAAAAGTCGATGTTGCTACCTTCGGGGAAACGCACATCGTGGCGCAGCCTGCGGCCTTCGTTGAAAACGTCCACCGCGTTCGCATCTTCCACAAAAACGACAAAATGGGGAGAACCCGTATCGAGAAAGATGCCGTCGTCGTAGTTTGTCAAATGGGTAACCTCGTTCATTGAAATGGAAACGTCCCACGTATCATCGTGGAAATCAGTTATTTCACCGGAATGGATGCCGTCGAAAGCGGAGAATCGGCATTTTTTGTCTATGATTTTCAGAAAATTCGCAAAAGCCACCACACAGCGACTGCCATTGCCACAAAGCGAGGCCTCTCTTCCGTCGGAATTGAAATAGCGCATACTGAAATCCACGTCCGGCTGCATCGGATGCTGCAAAAGGATCAGCCCGTCAGCTCCTATTCCGAAACGACGGGAACAAAGACGGGCAACCTGCTCAACCGTGAAATCCGCCTGAGGCCGACGGTTGTCAATCATCACGAAATCGTTGCCTGCGCCATGGAACTTGTAAAAATCCACCGTGTTCGTCATCGCAAATCAATCTTCATTCGCAGAAAGCTGCACCTCCTGCAATCGCAAAAAATCGCTGTTCTCAGGGATGTGGTAGTAACGGCCGTTGCTTTCCAAATAATAATGTTCAGACTTATAGAAAACGTGCAAATCCGCAATACGCATCCCCATGATTTTCAATACATTGCCAGTTCTTTGCTAGGAAATCCTATTCTTGACCACCGGCGACCACTCCTCTATCTCGAAGGTGGTGATGGCCGGCGTCTCCGTTTTGGAAATCGCCTTCACCTGAACATATCGCTTGTCCAAATACTCCGGCTGGTAAATCTCCTCTTTCTCTGTGACCTCTTCCAAGGCAAATTCCACATCCTCCTCTTCAAAAAGAGTGTCTGCAACAGCCGTGGCCGACGAATCGACAAGTTCCGGCGTCGGCTTGTTTCGGGTTGCACCTTGCGCCAAAGGACGATTCACGGGAGTTTGTTCTTCCTCCACCGCCGCCGAAGGTTCCGTTTGAACTGTTTCGGGCACTTTGGGCAACAGAATCCTGACAGGATCATTCATCGCCTTATCTACAAAATAAAAGCAGATGGCGATGACCAACCCCACAAGCAGACCGGTTGAAAAGCCCGCCCAGAACTTGTTTTTCGATGCTTGATGTTGAACAGGTTCCTCCATGACTAATCTTCCATTTCGTTGGTCACCACCGAAGCCAGACGGTACTCCTCAGGACAAACCTCATCCTGAATGTAGTTGCTGACCGTCAGCACCTCGCCCTTTTCATTGTAGGTAAATTCCGACCACGCAAGCAATGTTTCCTTGTCAAACTGTTTGATCTTTACACAATTATCGCCTTCGTAAGCGTATTCGGTACGGCGGTACATGTCCAGATTCTCCTCTTCCATCTCCGAAACGTGACCGTTTTCATCATATTGATAGTACGCCTTTGCAATCAGTTTTTCATCATAATTGTAAAGGAGCTCCTTCGTCTTGTGGTTATCAGCGTCGTATTCGTAAACAAAAGTACGGCTGTCATTCTCCTGCAACTGCTCGTAGTGCCGTTTCTTCAAGAGTTTGTGCCCGTTATACTCGTTGGTGGTGCGGTACATGATTTTCCCGTCCTCGTCAAACTCTTCGAGTTTCGTGAGCAAACCGTCGGCATCGTACTCGTACTTTTTTTCCGTACAGACGAACTCGCCTTCGTCGTAGGAGTCCTCGCGCACGAGCAGCTTGCCCTCGTAGATGCAACGGGTGATGTATTCCGGAGAGCCCTCGCCATAAATGGCACCCTTTTCAAAAAGAAGCCCGTCCTCACCATAATAGAAGGTGTTTTTTTGGGTGAGTTCGCCGGTCTCGTCAAAAAGCGACGAAGCGACGACACGTCCTTGCTCGTCGTACTCGTTGCAGATCGG
>ONXT01000023.1 GCA_900321845.1 uncultured Bacteroidales bacterium
GTCTCCCAACTTCCCTTGAACGAGCTGATCGAATTGAAGAAGGACGAGGTCGAGAAAATCGCGGCCAAAGTCAAACACGAGAATCCTATTGACATCAAGCGCGTCTGCCTGATTATTGAATTGTATCAATTGCTGAAGGACAAGTATATTTTCGATTCAACAGATATCATAAACATATTGAAACGCAACGCTTTCGTTGAAACGAAGGACGTGGACAAATTGGACGAATGTCTGCAGGGCAGCAATCATGTTGCAACGCTCAAGCAGATTTTTGTTCTGATGAAGAAACTGAACAATATCATCTTCGATCCGAAAGAGAGTGTGGGTTGGGAAAACGTTGTGTATAAGCGACATATCGCTTTCGGTATTCCCTCGATGTATGGCTATTACCGTGAAAACAAGTTTGATGCACTGGGTTTGATTTTCCGTCTGGAAAGAATCGTGTCCGTACTTGTTCACGAAATCATTGCGGAAATCAATACTAACTTCTTTACTTTCAAGAACTTCAAGGAAATTTGCGATACGATTCAGCTGTTGCACGAAGGGATGAAGTTGGATGGCATTTACGACCAAGGATTTGACTCCAATTTGAAGATGCTGCAATATAGCTTGAACTCCGGTTCGTTCACCATCGGTCAGTATATCAACATATTCCAATTTATGGAGGGCAGTTTGAACGAAATCATCAAGAACTATTTCATTCGTCCTTACGAGCCGTTGTTGAAGGTGATTATTCCGCAGATGATGCCGAATGAAGCGACGGACAAGTTGAATATGAAAAAGCTGGTTGTGCAGAAATCTGAAATTTTCTACCGCGAGCAGCTCTCTTCATCATTCATTATTCAGCAGTTGGATAATTTCATGAGTGAGATTCTGAGCAATTTGCGCAAGCAGGTCACCATTCTCACCCCGGAAGAATCGCAGAATCTGATGACCTACGACCAGAAATTCGCAATGAGTCCGCTTTACAAGGAAACTCCGATCATGGACAATCAGGTTTTCTTGGGGGCGAAGGCCTATTATCTGAAGAAACTGTTCCTCAACAACTATCCTGTTCCCCCGGGTTTTGTGGTTACCACCGAAGTTTTCCGCCGCATCAATTCAATCTTGAAGGTTGAGCCCATCAATGAGGAATTTGACAAGATGCTGTTGCGCCATTTGGCTGAAATTGAGAAGATTACGGGACTTCAATTCGGTAATCCCGAGAATCCGCTTCTGCTGAGTGTTCGTTCCGGCTCTGCCATTTCCATGCCGGGTGCCATGAATACTTTCTTAAATGTTGGCTTGAATGACGAGATTACGGAGAAATTGAGCGAGCAAGACAATTACGGTTGGACCTCGTGGGACTGCTACCGTCGTTTGTTGCAAACGTGGGGTATGGCACACGGACTTGACCGCAATGATTTCGACCAGATTATCCTGAATTACAAGAAGAAATACAATGTAACGCAGAAGATAGAGTTTACTCCGGCGAATATGCGTGAAATCGCTTTTGCTTATAAGCAGTTTCTGATTGATAATGGGGTGGAATTTGAGTGCAATCCCTTCCAGCAGTTGAAGAAGGCCATTGTGTCGGTCTTCGATTCTTGGAATTCCCCGCGAGCGAAGGTTTACCGTCACCACATGCACATTGCCGAAGAGTGGGGAACCGCCGCTGTTATTCAAAAAATGGTGCTGGGCAATATCCATCGCGAATCCGGCTCCGGCGTTGTTTTCACACGCGATGTCAAGAAACCCACCGCCGCCATCAATCTTACCGGCGACTTCTCCTTCCTCAGCCAAGGCGAGGATATTGTAGGAGGATTGATTAACACGTTGCCAATCAGCGAATTACAGCGCGCCGCCGAATACAAGACCTGCCCGTTCTCATTGGAAACGCAATATCCCGAGATTTACAATAAGTTGCGAGAGGTCGCCAAAAACATGATTGAAAAAGACGGCTTCAGCCATCAGGAAATCGAGTTCACTTTTGAGACCGCGAAGGCCGAGGATTTGTACGTACTGCAAACCCGCAATATGGTTTCGGTTCGTCAGGATTCCGTAGAAACCTTCAGCCCCACCGAAAAGTTGGAGAAGGTGGGCAACGGCATCGGTATTGGTAACAAGGTACTCAACGGCATCATCGTTTTCGACTTGGACGATATTCAGAAGGTGCGCCATAGCGACAATCCTGAGCAGCCGATTGTGCTGGTTCGTCCAGATACGGTGCCGGATGACATTGAGCTGATTATCGAGTGCGACGGTATGCTGACGGCACGTGGCGGGGCGACTTCCCATGCTGCGGTAACGGCGGCCACGCTCGGCAAGATTTGTGTCGTCAATTGCGACGCACTCCACGTTCATGAGAAAGAGAAGAGTTGCACTATCAATGGCGTACCCTTCAAAGTGTTCGACAAGGTGGCCATCGACCCGCGCGGCGGTGTGATTTATAAAGGGAATTACCTTGTAATAATCGATGAATTTAACTGAAAATCAAAATATTAACCAATATCAATATCATGAGTATCACAATCAATCAAAAAAATCTTCTCGGCATCAATGGTGCCGGAAGAATTGGCAAGTTAACCATTTGGCATCATTTGCTTTCGCGCAAATTTGATGGTATCGTGCTGAATGTGGGCCGTGAAGTGGGCAAAGGTCTGGAAGACCTGGTGCAAGCGCTGACAACGGATTCCACCTACGGCGATCTCAGTTTGTTCATGTACGGTAGGGCAGGGAAGAGATGCAAAGTTGAAATCGTTGACAGTGAGAAACATATCATTGAAATTGACGGCTTCCCGATTAAAGTATTGATGACGGAGCGCAATCCCCGCAACATCAACTGGAAGGCGGAAGGCGTTCGCGTTGTCGTGGACTGCACAGGCAAATTCCTCGACCCCTCATTGCCGGACAATGAAGGCAAGGGCAGCATCCTCGGTCATCTCACCGCAGGTGCCGAACATGTGATTGCCAGTGCGCCTTTCAAAATCAAACAGACCGACTTTGATGCCGAAAATACACCTACATTGATTTATGGCATCAATAACACCTGCTTCGATCCCTCCAAGCACAAGGTGATTTCCGCCGCCAGCTGCACCACCACGGGTTTGGCTCACATGATGAAGCCGTTGTTGGAGGATCCGGAGACCTGCCATGTGCTGACCGCCTCCTTGTCCACGGTTCACTCTGCCACAAATACGCAGAGTGTGTTGGATGCAGTTCCTTCAGCCGGTGCTTCCGATTTACGCAAGAATCGTTCTGTACTTAATAATATTATATTGTCATCCACTGGAGCGGCCAAGACTTTGGAAAAGGTGATTCCGGAAATCGTCCATTTCGGATTCATGGCTGACTCCATTCGTATTCCGGCTCCGTCGGTCTCTTTGATCGCCCTGAACATCACGTTCAATTCGCGCATGAATGAGAGAGGGGTGCCCTATATTTCCGGAGATTACATCCGCGACATCTACCGCCGCGCCGCTGAAGGTGAGCAAAAGGGACTTTTGCATTTCTCCATGATGCAGAATGTTTCAATGGATTTGCTCGGTCTTCCCGCTGCGATTGTCATTGAGGGCCGCGAGATCCATACGCGCACGGGGTTCCTGAAAATCCCGGCTGAGATTCTTGAATCCATCCATCTGACCGATATGCAGGAGATCAATATCCCTGTTACGCACGCCAAAATTTTCGGCTGGTACGACAACGAGTTTGGCAGTTATGTAACGTGTTTGGGAAAATTGACCGAGTATATTGCCTCTTGTTTAGACTAAAAATCAGGGGGATGTTACCATTGTCATCCCCCTATTTTTTTATAATTATCTGAAATACAAAAAGTTAACCAGATAAGAAAAGGAAAAATATTTTTTTTTCTCAACCGACTACTATTGTTCTATTTTTTTGTACTTTAGCCGCCGCAAAATTCTGCACTAGGAGAGATGGCCGAGTGGTCGAAGGCGCACGCCTGGAAAGTGTGTAAACGCCGAAAGCGTTTCTTGGGTTCGAATCCCAATCTCTCCGCTTTTTTTTATGGATAAAATTAGACAAGAAAAATAAATTATTAATTCATTAATCAAACACCAATTATGAAAAAACTGATTGCATTATTTACCGTATTTTGCATTATGGCTTTCGGTATGACGAATGTAGCTTTTGCTGCTAAAGACACGAAGAAGGCAGACAAAGCCAAAACCGAAAAGGTAGAAGAGGCTCCCGCCACCGACACGGCCGCCGCCCCCGCTGCAAAACCGGAACTGAAAATCACTAAAGTTGAGGATAACAGCACTGCCGTTGACAAAGGTTTACATACAGTTTTGAAAAATAAATTCGCAGAAGGTGGTCCGTTGTGGATGACCCCTGTATTGATCTGCTTGATTCTGGGTTTGGCTTTCTCCATTGAACGTATTTTCTATCTGAACCTGTCCAGCGTTAATTCCAAGAAATTGTTGGATAAAGTTGAAGCCGCTCTGAAAGAAGGTGGAATTGAAAAAGCAAAAGATGTTTGCAAAGATGTGAAAGGCCCCTTGGCTGGCGTCTTCTATCAAGGCCTCGACCGCTATGACGAAGGTCTGGAATCCGTTGAAAAATCCCTCGAATCATACGGCGGCGTTGAAATGGGCAAGTTGGAAAAGAACCTGTCATGGATCGGCCTCTGCATGGCCCTCGCTACTCAGTTGGGTTTCATGGGTACTGTAATCGGTATGGTTGCCGCATTCGATAACATCGAAAAAGCTGGTGATATCAGCCCGACCGTTGTTGCAGGCGGTATGAAAGTGGCCTTGTTGACAACTGTATTCGGTTTGATTACCGCAGTCATCCTCCAAATTTTCTATAACTATATTCTTTCTAAAATCGATGACATTGTAAACGATATGGAAAATGCAACCATCGAATTTATGGATATCTTAATCAGAAACAAGTAATCATTGTTCCCGCTGATTATCAAATTTATTAGAAAAGAATAAGTATAGAATCATGACTAGAAAAATTATAAATATCGTCGTTTTCATCGTGGCAGTCGTAGCAGGTGTGTTGGCTATTGCATATGCCTCCAAATTCGACGATGATAAAATCGAACAATATAAGGCAGTCTGCACGCTCCAAGAGGATGCGGACGGACAGAAAGTGCTGGATGAGTTCGCTAAAGCGAAGGTTGAAACCCTGGACACTTTCATGTCAAGAACCCAACAAGTTTACAACACACTGGATGACTCCCTGAGAGCAGAAAAGAAATCAGCTGACGATTTCTACAACTATGTCAATGTTCTGAAAACCACCGCTACGGAAGATTTCGACGGTTTCAAAGCAGGCTATCCCGACAATGTGAAGTCTCTGCTCACTTTCGACAAAGACGGTAAATATGTAAAGGAATTCCAAGCCCTCAAAGACAAGGATGAACTTGAAAAATACCTTCTTTCAACCTTGAACACCGAATACTCCGATTGCCGTCAACATTATCTTAGAGGCGAGGAAAAATGCGGTGCTCTGAAAACCTTCCTCAAAACCACTGAGGGTGTCGCTGGCATCAACGATGTTAACGAAAAAGGCAAACAACTGAAAAGCCAACAGGAAGATGTCCTGAGTTTCCAATCCATGAGCAATAAACTGTTGAATCCCTCTTTCTATATCATCTATATTTTGTTCGGATTCACTTTTCTCGCTCTGATTGCTTTTGCACTTCTTAATATCGTTTCCAATTTCAAGACTTCCTACAAAGTTTTGTTGGCAATTCTCGCACTTGTTGTCGTGGCTGTCATCTGCTTCTTGATTGCAAGACCTGAAGTCAACAACGAAGTATTCATGAAATTGCAAATTTCACCCGAAACCGGTAAATTGATTGAAGCAGGCACTTATCTTTGCTACGTTGTCTTCTTTGTTGCCATCCTCACTATTATCTTCTGCCCTGTGATTGCACGCATTCGCGGCAACCGCTCCATTGACGCAGCCGGCAAAGGTAAAACAAAATAATCTTCACCGTTATGTCAAAAAAACTACCTTCAATTAATACAAGTTCAATGGCGGACATTTCCTTCCTGCTGTTGACGTTCTTCCTACTTACATCTTCTATCACGAATGAACAGGGTATCCGTCGTATCATGCCCCAGATTTCCGATAAGCAAGATCAGATCCACGAAGACGTTAACCAAAGGAACATGTTGCGTATCTTGGTTAATATGAATGACGATATCTATATCACCGGTGCCGAATTCACTGTTGGTAAGGAAATTAAGAATAAAGATATCGCTTTCGAGTTGAAGGACATTGCAAAAAAGTTCCTCGAAAATCCGAACGACTCTCCTCTTTATCCTGAAAAGGATCCGAAGGATTGCGGTGGTGACGTGGGCACATATATGGTTTCCAAAGGTGTTATCTCCCTTGTGAGCGATAACAGTACCACCTACAAAACCTATATCTTGGTGCAAAATGAACTTCAACGTGCTGTTAACGAACTCCGCGACGAACTCGCCCTCAATATTTATGGCCAGCCTTGCGAAAAATTGGCTCCTGAAGAAAGACAATCCATCGAAAAGGCCATCCCATTGAACATTTCTGAGACCTTTAACAATTAATCACTATGGCTCGATTTAAAAAGAACGGGAAAAAAGAACTGCCGGAAATCAATAACAGTTCAATGTCCGACATCATATTCATGTTCCTCTTCTTCTTTATGGTAATCACCACCATGCGCGAAAGCGACGCCCAAGTGCAATTCACCCCGCCGAGTGCAACCGAATACCAGAAGATGGAAAAGAAATCAACCGCGAATATCTATATGGGCATACCTAAAGTTCAAGGTGCCCCTACGCTTGATAACTCCGTCTCTATTCAATTGAACGATAAGTTCGCCAGAACACAACCTAAAGATCTGAAAGACGATATCGAGGTTTTCGTTCTCGCTGAAAAGGAAAAGGATCCTGAAAAAGCCAACGCAATCACCTATTGCCTTAAAATTGATTCTGAAGTTCGCATGACTTCCGTCAATGCACTGAAAATGGCCCTCCGCCAAAACAACGCATTGAAAATCAGTTATGCTACGAATAAGGACAAGAAAGTTAAGAAATAAGTGATTATATGCATACCCAAAGAGACTGCGATTTATTGCAGTCTCTTTTTTTTGTATTTTTGCACGCTTTTTTTTACCAAGTTATGAATATAAATAATGTAAAAATCGCCGTTGTAGGCTTGGGTTATGTGGGACTCCCACTCGCCCGTCTCTTTTCCACCAAGTTTAAGACTGTCGGCTATGATATGAATCAGTCGCGTGTGGATGCTTTGATGAAAGGTCATGACGCGACCCTTGAAGTGAGCGACGACCTCCTCCAAACCGCCCTCCAAAACGGCTTTCGTTGCACCGCCAATTTGGATGAAATTCGCGATTGCAACGTCTATATCGTTGCTGTTCCCACTCCTGTTGACCACAATAATCACCCCGACCTCTCTCCCTTGATCGGAGCGAGTACCACCGTTGGAAAGGTGATATCTAAAAATGATGTAGTCATTTATGAATCAACGGTTTATCCTGGAGTGACCGAAGAAGAGTGCCTTCCTGTGGTGGAGAAGGTTTCTGGGTTGAAGTTCAATATCGACTTTTTCGCTGGTTACTCTCCCGAGCGCATCAATCCCGGCGATAAGGAACATACGGTTGAAAAAATCAAAAAGGTAACCTCCGGCTCCACACCGGAAATTGCTGATTTCGTTGACAATCTTTACAATTCTGTGCTCATCAATGGCACCCATAGGGCAAGTTCCATCAAAGTTGCCGAGGCTTCAAAAATCATTGAGAACTCCCAGCGGGATGTGAATATCGCTTTTATGAATGAATTAGCGAAGATTTTTAACGCGATGGGTATTGATACTCACGATGTTATTGAGGCTGCCGCTTCCAAGTGGAACTTTATCAAACTCCAACCCGGGCTTGTGGGAGGGCATTGCATTAGTGTGGATCCCTACTATCTGATTCAAAAAGCACAGGTTTATGGTGTGTTGCCGCGCTTGATGTCGGCTGCCCGCCACTTGAACGACGGGATGGGCGATTACGTTGCCAATCGTGTCATTAAACTGATGAACAAGAAGGGCGTTTTGGTCAAAGATGCCAAAATCTTGTTGCTTGGTTTCACTTTTAAAGAAAATTGCCCCGATATTCGCAATACCCGCGTCATTGACATCTATTCCACACTTTCAGAATATACTGGTAATATCACTATTTACGATCCTTGGGCGAATCCCGATGTTGTAAAGCGCGAATATGGCGTGGAGATTGTCGGCGGTGGTTTTTCATCCCTCAGAGGTCAGTTTGACGCCGTGGTGCTTGCGGTGGCTCATAACGAGTTCAAGTCTTTGAATGTCAGAGAGTTTTTGAAAAAAGACCAAGGGGTTGTTTACGATGTGAAAGATGTTTTGGATATATCTATCATAGACGGAAGATTGTAAATGTCCGCTGAACTCGTTATTGAAATCATAGGGGCGGTCATCGGTCTCGTTTATCTGTATTGCGAGTACAAAGCCCATATTTCCTTATGGATTGTGGGTATCGTAATGTCTGTTTTCTATATTTATATTTACTTTCGCTCGGGGCTGTTTGCCAATGCTGGTATTTATCTTTATAACCTTGGGGCTTGCATTTATGGTTTAATTGTATGGTACACTGCGCAAAAAAATAGCACAGCCGAAGAGGATTCTCTGCCCATCCGACATTGCCCTAAGCGAACTTATCTTCCTCTTTTCCTGATACTTATCGTGCTTTGGTTGGTGGTTTGGGCCATTCTATTAAAAGTCGGAAATCCTGATATGTCTCTTTGGGAATCTTTCAAAGCTTCCATCCAATCCCCGTTCCGAGCTTTCGGAGCGAGTGGTTCTCCGGTTTTGGATTCTTTCACTGCCGCGTTGGGTATGGTTGCCATGTGGGTGATGGCGCGCAAGTACATTGAGCATTGGTTCTGTTGGCTTACCATCAATCTTATTTCCAGCGTAATGTGTTTTACTACAGGACTTTATCCCGCCGGAATCATGTTCATTGTATATACCGTCGGCTCCGTTTTGGGTATTTGGAACTGGCATAGGAAAATGACTGCCTCCTAACGTTCTCCGCTAATTCAAATCTTTGTTGCAAGCACTTTCATCAGGTAAATTTTGTGTATATTTGCCGCTCAATTTTTAATGATTTTTATATGAAAAAACTGCTTTTCTCCCTTGTCTTGGTTTTATGTAGCACATTGGTTTTCGCCCAAGGCGGGATGGTTCAACCTGTAACATGGAAATATACTCTCAATCGTATTTCAGATACCGACGCCGAATTGCAATTCAAGGCTGCCATTCAAGCAAATTGGCACCTTTACGCCATTACTCCCGGCGAAGGTCAGTTTGAACTTCCTTTGGAATTTTCTTTTAATAAAACGGCTGATTATCAATTAGTTGGAAACGTTAAGGAACCCAAACCGAAGTCTGCTCACGATGACGAGATGAATGCCACCTCTAATTTTTTCACGAATCAGGTGACTTTTAAGCAGAGAATCAAAATTAAAAATACTGACAAGCCCTTTAAAATCACGGGTAATCTATCCGGTCAGGCGTGTATCGATGGCCGTTGTACCCAGGTGAAGGATGATTTTTCCTTCACGATTAAGCCCGAAAATGCGGAGGTTGCGGATGACACGGTTAGTGTTGCCGATACCGTCGCCACCGCGGTCGTTGCTGCTACGGATTCGCCTAAGGTTGAGCAAGCTCAAATCTCTCAAGCGAAAACCACTGACAGTCAATCGGGCAACGAGAAGGAAAAATCCTTGTTCTGGTTTTTCCTGACATCTATTGGTGGCGGTTTGCTTGGTCTGCTGATGCCCTGCGTTTTCCCGATGATTCCGATGACGGTTTCTTTCTTTACGAAGAAAGGGAAAGAGGGAAAATTTCACGCCCTTGTATATGGAATTTCCATCATCGTGATTTTCCTGATTTTTGGTGTGGTGCTCTCCCTGATTTTTGGTCCCGGATTCAGCAACACACTCAGCACGCACTGGATTCCGAATATCCTTTTTGCAGTTATCTTCATCATTTTCGCCATATCCATGTTCGGCTATTTTGAAATCACCTTGCCGAGCAGCTGGGTGAACAAGTCGGCCAAGAACGAGTCGCGTGGTGGTTTGCTCGGAGTTTTCTTTATGGCATTGACTTTGGTGCTGGTATCTTTTTCTTGCACTCTGCCAATTGCTGGCGCAGTGGCGCTTAATGCTGCTGATGGTTCCTTCGTGAAACCCATCATTGGTATGTTGGGCTTTTCTTTGGGTATCGCCGTTCCGTTCACGCTGTTTGCTCTGTTCCCGAGTTTGCTGAAAAAAGCTCCGAAGTCGGGCGGCTGGATGAATACGCTGAAAGTCGTGCTGGCTTTTATCGAATTGGCTTTCGCATTGAAATTCTTGAATGTCCCCGACCAAACCTATCATTGGGGTATTTTAGACAGAGAGATTTACCTCGCTTTCTGGATTGTATTGTTTACGATGTTAGGGTTTTATCTCCTCGGTAAAATTCGTTTCCCTGCGGATGACGAGATGCCGGTCCAGAAAAGCTGGGTTCGTTTTTTCACCGCCATTTTCGTATTTACCTTTGTGGTCTATATGATTCCGGGTATGTTTGGTGCACCGCTCAAGGCCATTTCGGGCTGGCTGCCGCCTATTGAAACTCAGGATTTTGATATTAATAAAATAGTTCGTGAAGAATCCGGAAGCACCGCAGAACTTTCAGAAATGCCGCACTATGCCGATAAATTGCATCTTCCTTACGGAATCAAAGGTTACTTCGACTACGATCAGGCACTGAAAGTGGCTAAACAGTCAAACAAGCCGATTTTCATCGACTTGACCGGTCACGGATGCACCAATTGCCGTCAAGTGGAAAACAATGTCTGGATTGACAAACGTGTGCAAGAGATGTTTGCCAACGACTTTATCGTGCTTTCCATGTATGTGGATGACAAGACGATAGAACTTTTACCAGAGGATTATATTACTGATAATGAGGGAAAAACGATTAAAATGATGGGAGAGAAGAACACATTTATCAGCAATAACAAATACAAGGAGAATTCGCAGCCTTGCTACTTCGTGGTGGATGTGGACGGCTCCGTGTTGGCAGGTCCTACCTATCGGGAAATGAATGTGGAAAAGTATTTGGAATTTTTAAATAGCGGTTTGACTGCATTCAAAGAAAAGCATAAATAGTTGAAAATGAAAAGACTGTTATTTCTTGTTCTTCTATTGCCATGCACAATTTTGGCACAGTCGGTAGTTTATGACGTAGAGCCCCAGATTGTGCAGACCCAATCGAAGTACTCTGAGGCTTGGCGTAAGATGGGGAAGTTGAAGTTCTATGTGATACAGGTCTCCTCCTTTACTGGTGACCATGCCGCAGAACGCGCGCAAGAGATGGTGACCAGTTTGAATGTCTTGTTGGAATCCATGCCCTCCGCCAAAGCCTATTCGACTTTTGAGGAGCCGAACTTCCGGGTTCGCATCGGCAGTTTCCTTAGTCGTACTGAAGCCAATCGCGCATTGGTATTGGTGGAAGAACAGTACCCCGGCGTTTTCGTCACCACAGAAGTCCGCAATATTAGCAATGTAGTGGAGGAATAATTGTTTTAGTTCACAAACAAATGTTTAGAAAATCATAATACTGGAAAAACACTTTGAAAATTAAGCAGTAACTTTGCACGTGCATTTTTATGACATTATGAAGTATAATTTTGACGAAATTATTTCCAGAGAGCATACCGGTTGTTTGAAATACGACATAAGAAAGGAGATATTCGGCACTTCGGATGTGATTCCCATGTGGATAGCCGATATGGATTTCAAAACGCCGGATTTTATCTTGGAAGCACTTCGAAAACGTCTCGAACATCCCGTCTTGGGCTATTTTTATCATACTGACGGTTTTTATGATGCCATCATCAATTGGGTGAAAAGACGTCATCAATGGGAGATAAAAAAAGAGTGGATTCTTTTTTCGCCCGGAATTGTTCCCGGCTTGTCCTTTCTGGTACAGACTTTTTCCAATGTGGGTGACAAAGTCATCGTACAAACGCCCGTTTATCACCCCTTTTATGCGGTGGTGGAAAAACAAGGTCGGGAAATTGTTCGTAATCGACTGATTCTCAATAATGATGGCTATGAGATGGATTTCGATGATTTGGAGAATAAGTTGAAAGCAGGGGCTAAAATGATGATCATCTGCAATCCTCATAACCCAGTCGCACGCTGCTGGAAAGTTGCAGAGTTGAGGCGGGTGGCGGAACTCTGTTTGAAGTATAACTGCTTGTTAGTCAGCGATGAAATCCACGCTGATTTAATCATGAAAGGCTATAAGCATACCCCTACTGCTAAGATTTCTCCCGAAATTGCTCAGAATACCATCACCTGTATGGCTCCAAGCAAAACCTTCAACATGGCTGGGCTGGCTACCTCTGAAATCATCATCCCGAATGATGAGTTGCGCACTAAATTCCAGAATTATATGGAAAACGCTGTGCATATTTTTGGCAACATCTTCGGTGATGTCGCCTTGGAAGCTGCTTATAATCAAGGCGATGAATGGCTGGATCAACTTAATGAGTATGTAGGCGGCAATGTTCAGTACTGTAAGGATTTCTTTGCAGAAAAATTGCCGATGGTGAAAACCTATCGTCATGAAGCCACCTATCTGCTTTGGGTGAATTTCAAAGCGTTCGGCTTGACTCATGAGGATTTGTATAAAAAATTGATTTTTGATGCGAAATTGGGCTTCAACGACGGAAAAATCTTTGGCGAGGAGGGCGATAATTTCATGCGTATCAATCTCGCTTGCCCGCGCAGCACGGTGGAAGAGGCCATGCATCGTATAGAAAAATGCTTTAAATGATATTTTAATGGATAAAGAATTAAGGGACAAAGCCCTCGACATTTTAGAGAACCCTGCTAATAGTAAGCTGGTTACACATCTTAACGCCTGTGTTCACTGTGGACTTTGCGGTACGAGCTGCCTGTTCTTCCGCACCTACAACGAACCGAAATACATTCCAGGCAAAAAAGTGGATTTGGTAGCCTCCATTTATCGCCGTTATTGCACGATGATGGGCAAGGTAGCACCCAAGTTGGTTCACGCCCGCGACTTGGACGACGAGATGGCGGAAGAGATGATTGATTCTCTCTATGGAGCCTGCACCATGTGCGGCCGTTGCGTAAAACACTGCTCCATCGGGGTGGACATCCCCTTCATCGTCCATACCGGCCGCCGTATGCTGGCAACTATGGGATTGGTTCCCAAGACTTTGCAGGCCACTGTTGACGCAGCGGTCAATACGGGCAACAATATGGGCATTCCCGAAGACGAATTCGTGGATACGATTCAATGGATGGAAGAGGAGATGCAGGATGAGCTTGAGGATGAAAACGCGCGCATCCCGCTGAACGAGCCGGGAAAGGACATTCTCTACACGTTGAATCCCCGCGAACCGAAATTCTTCCCGCTCTCCATTTCGGCTATGGCCAAGATTTTCTATGCCGCGGGCGAAAGTTGGACGCTTTCATCCAAAATGTACGACGTTACCAATTA
>ONXT01000070.1 GCA_900321845.1 uncultured Bacteroidales bacterium
ACCTCAACGCCAACACAGTCATCGGTGCTTCCGGCGCAGTGTTCGGTGTGCTGCTCGCCTTCGGGATGCTCTTCCCGAATTCCCAAATATACATCTACTTCCTGCTCCCCGTCAAGGCGAAATGGTTCGTGATATTTTATGGAGCCCTCGAACTTTTCTACGGCGTCACCGGCACACAGGAGGGCGTTGCCCATTTCGCCCACCTCGGCGGCATGATTTTCGGCATCATCCTGATTCTGATCTGGCGAAAACATGACCGCCACTACACTCAAGACGAGTGGAACTACTAAAAACAACCGACAATGAGAAGCCAATACGCCAACCCATATTACCCCTCCCCCATGCGCAGTTTCTGGGAACGAATCAAACGATTCTTCACCGAAAACTCGGCACTGAGCAACCTGATTATCGCCAATGTCGGCGTTGCCATCCTGATGTGGGTCGCCCGAATTACCGTAAAAGTCGTATGCGCATTCTGGAATCTATCTTTTGATTTCCACCAATGGGTGTGGCCCTACATTGCTTTCCCCGCCGATGTCAACACCTTCCTGCATCATCCGTGGACACTGCTCACCAGCCTGTTCATCCACAACGGTTTCTGGCATCTGCTCTTCAACATGGTTATGCTCTACGTCATCGGGCGTTTTTACCTGCAATACCTGAGCCAGAAAAAATTCCTGATTACCTACTTCGTCGGAGGAGTGGTCGGGAATCTTTTGTACCTGCTGGCTTTCAACATCATCCCCACATTCGCACGGTTGGCACCTGTTGCTTCCTGCGTGGGTGCGTCGGGCGCCATCATGGCCATCCTGCTGGCCATCACGCTTTATCGCCCCAACCATCCCATCGGGCTGCTCTTCATCGGCAGAATCACACTCAAGTGGGTGGCCATCATCTTCATCGTCATCGACCTGCTCAGCATCGCCGACGGACAGAATGCGGGCGGACATTTCGCCCACTTGGGAGGCGCTTTGTACGGAGCGGCAACCGCACTCTTCTATCATCATCCAATGAAAGAGTGGAAAATCTTCTCCAAGAAGGTCAAATTTGAAAAGCGGAAAGGGAAATACTACTCCTCCCGTCCCATGTCGGATGAGGATTTCAACGCAAAAAAGCACGCGGACGAGCAAAAGGTGGATGCCATTCTCGACAAAATATCCAAAGACGGCTACGGCGCCCTTTCCAAGGAGGAAAAGGATTTTCTTTATAAGTATAAACGTTGACAAGTAATAAAAACAATGGCAAAAGGCGCGAACACCAAGACGATTTTCTTCTGGATTTTGATGGCTTTGAACATCATAGCGGGGGTGCCGCTGCTGCTGGCATTCTTTGCTGGCTTCACCCCGCCATCGTTTTCGCGGGTTATTTTCTGCGCAAGCATCGGATTCCTCTATCTGCTGGTGGCCAACTTCGTGATGATTGTCGCTTGGTTTTTCATCAACTACAGATTCGCCCTCATCTCTGTCTTTTTAATATTATTGAATATAAATAATATAGACAGACATTTCCAATTCAACGCCACCGATGTGCCTGAGAAAGTGCCCGGTGCCATCAAGGTGATGAGTTACAATGCGCAACTGTTTGGGCTATACACAGACAGCGATATGGATAAGCGGCGGGCCGACAACAGCAAGGTGATGGCCTATTTGCGGGAGGAGAATCCCGACATCGTGTGCTTTCAGGAATACTTCTGGGACAAAAGCGAAAGCCTCAACTTCCACACAACCGATACCATACTCACTATTCTCGGACTGGATGACAATGAGAACTACTACTATCAATACTTTCCCGACACACTACGCAATGCCTACTACTACGGTCTGGCCATTTTCAGCAGATACAGGATCGTGAATACCGGGGTAGTGCCCACCGACAGTTCATCCAACGCCATCATTTTCATAGACTTCAAATTCCGAAGCGACACCATTCGACTCTACAACGCGCATCTCGCCTCGCTGCACATGAACGCCACCGACTACGAAACCAGCCGGCAGGTGACCAACAACGAATACACCGACCCTGCTTTTGACAAAAATGCGAAACGGCTGCTCCGCAAACTGACCGACGCCTCCGTCAAACGCGAAAAACAGGTGGACTCACTGCGCAAACACATCGACGAATCACCCTATCCGGTCATCGTCTGCGGCGATTTCAACGACACACCCGCCAGCTACTGCTACAACAAAGTCGCCCACAACCTCAAGGATGTCTTCCGCGAAAGCGGCCACGGCTTCGGCTACACCTACCATGGCGCCAACATGCCACACTACCGCATCGACTGCATCCTACACGACAAGAAGTACATCTCATTCGGCTATACCGTTGGCACTCAGCTGAAAGTATCCGACCACTATCCAGTTCATGCCACCATATCTTTGCAAAAAAGGCTGTAAACAACAGGAAACGCCCCTTGGAAAAATCACTTTTTAACTGATTCAGGAAAAATTCTGACATTTTCCCAAAATCCACAAGTGAAAAAAACGACTTTTTTCACCTGAAATCTACAGAAACCATCATTTTTCATTCAAAAACAATAAAAAATTAATAAGGATTAAAACATTGATTATCAATAAATTAAATATAAAGATAACAAAATGAACATGACAGAATGTTAAAAAAAGATAAAAAACAAAACGCGGTGATTCTTTAATGAAAATTGTAGTATTTTTGCGGCATCAAAATCAATTATTAACCAATTAAAACAAAAGCAAAATGAAAAGGAATTTATTAAGCATCGTTGCTATCGCTTTAGTAAGCGTACTTGCTTTCGCTTCTTGCAACAAGGACAAACAAATGAGTGATTATCTGAGCAACAAGAATGGTTGGAAAATGACTTCCGTAAAATGCACGCATGAATTGCACCTGCAAAACAACACCACGATTGCTGCCAACACCGAACTTTTGGACGGTGACTATGCTAACGGCACTGGTTATTTCTATGCTTATGAAATCGACGACATCTACAAATTCGTTGCCGATGAAAAAACTCCCACCGAAGGTGCTGAATACCTCAATGGTAACAAGAACCTTGGCGAAAACGCTCAAACCGCTGAAGACAAGAAATTGGGCGACTATGTAATCAACAACGACACCAAGATCCTCGGCCTCTATCTGCCTTGGGCTCCTACCGCTTTCACCAGCGCAAGCATCAAGACTTTGGATGCTAAGACGATGGAACTCATCTGCAACTACACTGTTCAAGCTGACAACGCTAAATTGGATGCAGGTGACTACACTTTCACTGTTAAATTCGCAGCTGAATAATAGAATCAACAAAAAGAACCTTATTAAATAACCAATTAAAAAAGAAAAAAAATGAAAAAAGTATTCTTAGCATTATTAGTAGCTGGTTTATTCGTTGCTTGCGGCAACAAGAACACTGAAGCTGAAAACACCGACAGCACTGCAATGGAAACTGAAGTAACTGAAGTAACTGAAGAAGCTACTGAAGCTCCCGCTGCTGAACCCGTAGCTGAAACTCAAGCTCAACCTACTGAAAAAGAACAAACCGTTGGCCAAGTTGCCAAAGAAGAAGGCGACAAGCTGGCTAAGGAAGCCATCAAGGCTGGTGCTCAAGCTGGTAGCGAAGAACTCAAAAACGTTGCTAAACAAAGCCAAACCCGCTAATCTAATAATTAGCTTTAACTAAAGAACGGGAGATTCATTCTCCCGTTTTTTTTTGCTATTTTTGCAACCTTTTTACAACGAATCCGTAAACTTGCCTTGGTTTATAAAATCATGAGGCAACATTCGCGACATAAATTTGTAAAGAATATTACGCAAAATCTTAAATAGCATGAATAGCAGACTTTTACACAACGCTAAATTGTTCTTGGCGCTTTTGTTGACAGGGGCTCTTACGCTACAAATCTCCTTTGCACAATCCACGCAAGGCACCGACTTCTGGTTCACCTATATGACCAATAACAGCACTCCTGAATCCACCGACCTGATTCTGTCGGCACAACGTGCCTGCACCGCTACCATCTCCAACCCCAATACCGGCTGGACAACCACCGTATCCATCGGTGCCAACGCCCGTGCCGACGTGGTCGTTCCCATGGCCAGCGGCTATATCACCAACGATGAAACGATTGAATACAAGGCCTGCCACATCGTAGCCACCGACACCATCTCCGCCTACTCCATGAATTACAAAAACGCCTCTTTCGACGGAGGCCACCTGCTGCCTACCAACACATTGATGGACGAGTACATGGTACAGACGTGGACAACCGACCTCGATGGCAGCGAATTTGTCATCGTAGCAACCGAGAATAACACCGTCATTGACATTACCCCGTCGGCGCTGACCTCTGGGGGCCACGCTGCAGGTGTCACCTACAGCATCACCATGAACCAAGGCCAGACCTACCAGTGCACCACCTCCGCAGTAACAGCCACTTTCACGGGCACGCGCATCAAAGCCCGCGACTGCAAGAAAATCGCAGTCTTCGCCGGCCACGAATGCGCCCGCGTGCCCTACGATTGCACCTACTGCGACCATATCTACGAGCCGATGCTTCCGGTCGCCTATTGGGGAACCCACTTCATTCCCACCCTTTCTTATGGAAGAACGAAAGATGAAGTCCGTATAACCGCTTTGAACAACAATACTACTGTTAGTAAAAACGGAACCCTTGTCGCCACCCTTCAGGCAGGTGGTTTCTACGATTTTGAAATGAACTCCTCCAACCAGTCCTGCTTCATTGAAACCAGCGGCCCAGCAGTTTGCTACCTCTATCTCGTCGGCCAAAACTGCGGCGGCACCAATGGAGACCCGTCCATGGTACTCATCAACCCCGTGGAACAGAACATTAAACAAATCACTTTCGGTACTTACCAGCCCTCCGGCTATACATACAACCACTACGTGAACATCGTGACACCCACTATCAACG
>ONXT01000201.1 GCA_900321845.1 uncultured Bacteroidales bacterium
CTTCGTCCGCAACTGCTTCTCGGGCAGTACTGCCGCGATGCTTGGGGTTGCGGATATGACTCCCACTCCCAACACCATCGTTGAACTCCATCTGAAAAAAGAGGAGCTCGACTATCCGCTCATCAACGAGCATCTTGCCGTCGGTTTGGGGCTCATCAACTATGAAGAAGCCAAGAAGATGTTGGATACCTCGTTGAAAGTCAATGAGATCCTATCCAGCCTTTTCAAGAAAGTCGGCATTAAACTGATTGATGTGAGATTGGAATTCGGACGCTTGGACGATGGCTCTTTCGTCTTGATTGACGAAATCAGTCCCGACAATATGCGTTTGGAAGACATCGCCACTGGCGAACGCCTCGACAAAGACAGATTCCGCTACGACTTGGGCCACATCTGCGAATATTATCAAGTCGTTTTGGATAAATTAAACTCTTTAAATTCATAAAAAAAATGGGCGTATTTGGTGTTTATAATGTTAAAAATGCAAGTTCCATTATCTATTATGCACTGCATGCACTGCAGCATCGCGGTCAGCAGGGCGCAGGCATCGTAACCTGCGACAAGGAGGACAACGACGTTTTCCACCGTCAGAAAGGTTTGGGACTTGTCCACGAAATTTTCAACGAAAAGGATTTGTCGGAACTCAAAGGAGAGTTGGGCATCGGCAGCGTGAATTACTCCAACCAGTCCATCAACGGCATTGAAAACGTGCTGCCCGTCTATTTCCGTCACCGCAGCGGCAATCTGGCTATCGCCAATGAGGGGCATTTAGTGAACTTCCCGGAGCTGCAGGCCTATTTCGAAGACAAGGGCGTGCTTTTCCACACGGATACCGACAGCGAGCTTCTTGCGCAACTGATTAAGAAGGACAACAATCCGCGCGCCCGTATCTATGCGATTATCAATGCATTGAATATGATGGAAGGGGGCTTTACTTTCGTGATTATGACCAAAAACCGCATCTATGCCTGCCGCGACAAATACGGGCTGAAACCGCTTTGTGTAGGCAAACTGGGCGACGGCTACGTGGTCAGCAGCGAAAGTTGCGCCTTCGACATCATCGGGGCAACCTACATCCGCGACGTGGAACCCGGCGAAATCCTCGTCATGGACCATAAAGGACTGCATGGCGAATTCTACTCCCAGTTCAAACGTCACAATATGTGCTCCATGGAGTTCATCTATTACGCCCGTCCCGACAGCGACATCGAAGGATGCAACGTCCATTCCTACCGTAAGGAATCCGGCCGCCGTCTGTATCGCGAATGCCCTGCCGATGCCGACATCGTGGTAGGTGTTCCCGACTCAAGTCTTTCGGCAGCAATGGGTTATGCTGAAGAAAGCGGTATTCCGTACGAAATGGGCTTGATTAAGAACAAGTACATCGGCCGTACATTTATCGAACCGACGCAGGATATGCGCGAACGAGGCGTGAAGATGAAGCTCTCCGCCATACACAGTATCGTCAACGGCAAGCGCATCGTCTTGGTGGACGATTCCATCGTTCGCGGTACCACATGCCTGAAAATCATTAAGTTGCTGCGCGATGCGGGGGCTACGGAGGTGCATGTCCGCATTGCCAGCCCGATGATGACGCACCCCTGTTTCTACGGCGTTGACACTTCCACCGAAGAGGAACTGCTCTGCTCGCACCGCACACTCGAAGAGGCATGTCAGTGCATCGGCGCCGACTCCCTCGGCTATGTAAGTCCGCAATCCACCCTCGAAAGCGGCCTGGGACGCAGCCAAATCTGTATGGCCTGCTTCACCGGCGAGTATTTCACCACACTCTATTCTCATGAAAAGAAGAAATAACCACAATCCGCTAAACTACTGAACTATCAATTATTAATCTATTAAAAATCAACTACTTAACAAAGAATACACCCTTTAAAACAACGTGTACTGCGAACGGTGAGCCGCAAAACGGCGGCTCACCAATCCAGTTCACAAATCACAGATAGGAAATCACAAAATCAATACTATGGCTCAATCATACGAAAATGCAGGTGTTAACCTGGAAGCGGGCTATGAAGTGGTCCGCCGCATCAAGCAGCATGTCAACTCTACCAAACGCCAAGGTTCAATGGGCGGAATCGGGTCTTTCGGAGGAATGTTCGACCTCGCTTCCCTCAATATCAAGGAACCGATTCTGGTCAGCGGCACCGACGGCGTAGGCACCAAACTCAAAATCGCTTTTGCGATGGACAAACACGATACCATCGGCATCGATGCGGTGGCCATGTGCGTGAACGACGTGTTGGCGCAAGGTGCCGAGCCCCTCTTCTTCTTGGATTATGTGGCTGTGGGGCATAATGTTCCGGAAAAAATCGAAGCTATTGTCGCGGGCGTGGCCGAAGGTTGCCGTCAGGCGGGTTGTGCGCTTGTGGGCGGCGAAACCGCCGAGATGCCCGGCATGTACGCCAATGGCGAGTACGACATAGCCGGCTACACAACCGGCGTGGTTGAACGCTCCCAACTCATCGACGGAACGAAAGTCGCCGTAGGTGATGTGCTCGTGGGAATCGCTTCCACAGGTGTGCATTCCAACGGTTTCAGCCTCGTGCGCAAAATTGTCGCCGACAGCGGCCATCAATATCAGGATTGCATTGAGGAATTAGGAGGAAAATCGCTGGGCGAAACCCTGCTTACACCTA
>ONXT01000079.1 GCA_900321845.1 uncultured Bacteroidales bacterium
ATGGCGCAGATGAGCTACGGCGGCGAGCCGAAATCCTTCAAATACACGGTATCGGAAGCGGTGCCTGTGATTGAAATCCAACCCACGGATGTGGCTCCCTTGTTGGCTGAAGATGCCACCATTCAAAAGGGTGAAGGTCCCTATCGTATCGGTGTCACACACGATGTCCAATATTCCATGGAAAACACAGGCCGCATTGACATTCTTCCCGATGGCGGCACGCTTTGGCGCCTCTCCTACAAATGCGAGGGAGCGACTTTCAGCTCCATCCTCTTCAATGAATTTTCCATTCCCGATGGTGCCGAGCTCTTTTTCTATACTCCTGACCATGAATTTGTTATCGGCAAATTCAACAACAAAAACAAGATGGAGGACGGTACTTTCTTCCCCCAAGAGATTCCTGGCGACCAATTCTTCATTGAATACTACGAACCCGCGAACGCCGCCTTCCACGGCACTTTGAAGATGAGCCGCATCTCCCAAGGCTACCGCGACTTCTTCCATATTTATGATGAGGCGAACAACAATGCTGATACCGATGAAGATGAAAGTATCGATGACTTGAAATGGGGACAACCCGGTTCAGCCGAAGGCACTTGCCACCCGAACGCCATCTGCTACGATGCCCAATGGCACGACCAAATCATGGCTAACGTACTCTACACGATGAGCAGCGGTGACTACATCTACATGTGCAGCGGATCCTTGGTCAACAACACCGCCCGCAACGGCAAGCAGTACATGCTTTCCGCCGACCATTGCTATAAATCAGGTAGCTGGACCTTCTACTTCAAAAACCACTCCGCATCATGCTCTGGTACTTCCGCACCCACCATCTACACCGCTTCTGGCTCGAGTACTGGTGTTAAAGCCAGAGACAACGCCAGCAGCAGTTCCGACTTCATGCTCGTGGAAATCTCCGGCACCATCAATCCCAGCTACAATGTCTTTTTAGCTGGATGGACCAACGCAACCGCACAACCTACCAATCCCAGCCAATGCGCCTGCATTCACCATCCTGGCGGCGATATCGGCAAATGCAGCATCCCCGTACAAATTGGAATAGCAAGTGGTTATCCGAAATTCTGGGCCACCACTTGGGCCACAGCTACCGGTACTACCGAACAAGGCTCATCTGGCTCCCCGCTCTTCAATAAGGACAAACTGATCGTCGGCCAACTCTACGCTGGCGGAAGCTCCTGTTCCTCGCCTACTGCCGCCGATGTTTACGGTAAATTCTCCAACTCATGGACCAACAACAACAACTCCAGCAATGCCAAGAAACTGAAACCATGGCTTGATCCCATCAACTCCGGCGCCACCAGCTTGCAAGGCGAATATCTGAACACTGTGGGCATGACCAACTTCACCCAAGTGGTCAACGCATTGGATGTTTACCCGAACCCCTCCAACGGCAACATTACCGTCAGCGGCAACTTCAGCAGCATGGATGGCACTTGCAATGTTTACGATATGGTCGGCAACCTCGTTTACTCCTCCCAAATCACCCTCTCTCCCGAATTCACACTCAACCTCAACAACCTGACCAACGGAATGTACATGCTGGAAATCAACGACAACAACAACGTTTTCCATTCAAAAATCATCATTGGTAAATAGTAACCAGCAAACGGTGAACAGTGAATTGATTAGTCAATGTCAACGTCAATCATTTTAACCACTGCTTACCTTCCCACCATAGAATACTTCGCTTTGATTGCTCAGAGCGAAGTATTTTATTTGGAGGCGGCAGAGAGTTTTCAGAAACAGTCGTACCGCAATCGCGGTTACATTATGACAGCCAACGGGGTGCAGCAGCTGATTGTGCCCACATTGCACGCCACGCAGCGTTCCTGCATCCGCGATGTACGCATCGATTACAAAGGGCGCTGGCAAGCGGAGCATTGGCGCGCCATCGAAACCGCATACAGCGGAACCCCCTACTTCCTCTATTTCCGCGATTTCTTTGCGCCTTTTTACGAGAATCATTATGAATTCCTATTTGATTTCAATTTGGAAATCATTGAAATGCTTCTCAAACTATTTAAAATAAAAAAGTCCTCCATTTTCACGGAGGACTTCCAAAAAGAGTATGAAAAAGGGGATGATTATCGGAATTTGATTCATCCCAAGAAAGAACCTTTGTTTGTACCGACTCCTTATCATCAAGTTTTTGACGACAAGTTGCCCTTTACGTGGGGAGTCTCTGTAATAGACTATCTTTTCAATGCGGGGCCGGACGGCAGTTATCTCCAAAAGCTGGCCCGCTGCTGATTTTTCTTAGTCGGCTGCCGGAATGCTCCCGAATAGGAATGAGTTGGCATAAACCGGAGTCGGGGTGGCGGTTCCCTGTTTTTTCAGTTCCTCGGCGCGATGTTGCTGCAGAGTAGGGCTGTTTTCGTCACGGAGATAGGCTGGAGTGTTCACGAATTCTTTGAAACTGCTGTCGTTGTCATAAGTCGGGTTCACGCCGCTATTCACGACCCTGATTCCTGCTTCGGCAGTAACGGGAACCGGTTGAGGATGTTCAATCTTGGGAGCTGCGGGCTGGTTGACAACAGGTTGTGAAAAAATGGTGTCAACAGCTGGTTGGCTCGTAGTCGGCTGGCTCATAGGCTGCTGACTTTGTGCAGGGGTGTTTGTAGGGGTTGATGCCGGTGCCTGTTCATCCGCATGGAAGTCGAATACACTCTGAGTTCCCTCAGCTTTATCAACAGGAGCTGCTGGAATCTTGTGCGCAAAAGGGTCTTTGGAAGTTGAGCTCTGAGTATTATCCGCGTTACCAAATGTTCCTGCATTTTTGAAAATGTCATCGATATTGGGTTTGATCTCCTTGGAATAGCCCGTGACGATGATGGAGAGTTTGATTTTGTTTCCGAGGGATTTATCAACACCATGGCCCCAGATGACGTTGGTGTCGGGACCTTGGTACATTTTAATTTCTTTGGAAAGTTTTTTAAGTTCGCCAATGGTGAGTTCTTGATCTTCGCCATAATTGAGGAAGAAGAGGAAGTTCTTGGCATTGGTGATGTTGTTGTCGTCGATAAGCGGGCAGGTCATGGCCTGGCTTACGACTTCCTCAATGCGGTTGTCGCCGCTGGCTTCGGCGAGGCCGATCATTGATTCGCCACTATCCTTCATCACGTTCCGAACATCCTTGAAATCGACATTCTGATAGGCGTTTTTGGTAATCAGTTCGGCGATGCATTGGACGGCGTTTTTGAGGATGTCGTCTGCAAAACCGAGGGCGACGCGGATGGGTTTATCCTCGTATTCCTCCATTATCTTTTCATTTTGGATAATAATGAGGGAATCGACGTATTTTTTTATCTCCTCGATGCCGGCATCAGCTTTGCGGAAGCTCACGGGGCCTTCGAGTTCGTATGGATAGGTGACGACGCCGATGGTAAGGATTCCCATTTCATGGGCGATTTGAGCCACTACAGGGGATGCGCCAGTGCCAGTACCTTTGCCCATGCCGGCGGTAACGAAGAGCATTTTGGTCTCTTCGCCGATAAGGGCACGGATTTTATCAATACTGCTGGTTGCCAAGGCTTTAGCGTTTTCAGGATCGCCGCCTGCGCCGAGTCCATCGTCACCGAGCACTAATTTGCAGGGTACTGCATTGTTTTCAAGAGCCGTACGGTCGGTGTTGCAAATCAGGAAATCAACCCCTTTGATTCCTTCGTTATACATGTGCTGCACGGCATTGTTGCCTGCGCCGCCGACACCGATCACTTTAATGATGGAGTTCGTTTTTCTTTCACCGAAATTGGTGTCAAAAGTAATATCGTCGTTTTCGATCATATCTTAATTTTATTTCATTATCAATTATCAATTAAAACTACTCTACGCCGTCGCCGTCCGTGAGGATGTTGCCCAGCCAGGATTCGAGTTTCTTGGAGAGTATCGAAAATCTGCCGGGACGTTTCGGGCTGTCATCGTCCTCATCTTGGGTGTCGTCAATGGGTTCGTCCACGACATCGTTGATGTTTTTGCTGCCGATATAAGGTTGGTTTTCAGCGAGGCAGCCCATTTTGAGCAATCCGAGAGCGGTGGCGCACATCGGGTTTTTGAGTTCGGGGTCGGGGGAGGTGGCGAAGCCGTTGATGGGGAAGCCAATACGGGTTCTGCGTTGGAGCACGAATTCCGACAGCTGCTTGATGTCGCGAATCATGGCGCCGCCGCCAGTCAGCACCACATTCTTGATGCGGCTGCCATAGCCGGAGGCATCGATTTCGCGCTTGACGGCTTCAAGGATATCCTGTTTGACGCGGGAGCCGATAACGTTGGCAAGGGTGTATTCATTGATGCTGGTCGGGGAGCCATAGCCGGCGGTGTCGGCAATAGTGAAGACGTTGTTGCGGTTGGCTTTCTCAACGAGGCAGGTGCCGTGATTGATTTTGAGCGCCTCGGCCTGTTCGAAGGAGAGGTTGAGGGATTGGATGTCGCGGGTCACAAGTTTGCCGCCGACGGGGATGACCTTAATGTAGATGGGCACGCCAGACTCGTAGAGGATGAGGTCGGAGGTGCCGCCGCCGATATCGACGAGGGCGACGCCCTGTCTCTTCTCCTCTTCGGTGAGGCAGACTGCGCCGGAGGCCATCGGTTCGAGGATCAAGTCGCGCACATCCAGTCCGGCACCGTCGGCGCTTTTGCGGATTTTCTTGACTTCGAGGGTATTGCCAACAATCAGCTGGTATTGTCCGAGCACTTTCTGGCAAAGGGTGCCGACAGGTTTGAGGGTCGGGAGCCCGTCCACCTCGTAGAATTGGGGGATGACGGTGATGATATCGCCGGAATCCACGGAATAGCTTTCCATTTGGGCCATCATCTTGTCGATTTCCTCCTTGCTGACCATTGTATCAAGGCCGTTGGGGCGGGTGAGGCTGTTGGTGCAGTTCATGCTGTGGATATGCCGTCCGGCAACGCCCACATAGACGCCGGAGATGGGCTCGTTGACCATGTTGAGCAGTTCCTGTTTGGCGGCGAGGATGCTGTTGATGGTCTCCTGCACATTGAAGACCTGGCCGAACTCCACGCCGTTGGAGGGGACTTTGCCATGGCCGCAGACTTCTATCTTGCCGTCTTCGCGGAGAAGGCCCATGACCATTAAAATTTTGGTGGTGCCGATGTCAAGACCCACGACCATATTCGGGCCTTTTTCTTCTGGCTGAGATTGTATTTTTCTTCTCATAGAGGTTTATTGTTTTCTTGTTGCATAAATTCTTTTGGCGAAGCGGGCGTCCACATGGCTGTAGGCGTGGTCCATATAGACGATGCCCTTGCTGTAAACGGTCTGAAGGTTTGCGAGTTTCGTGTCGATGTCCTCTCCGTAGCCGATGAGGGCGGTGTGTTGGAAGATGTTGTTGTAGAGCTGCAGCTGATTGTCGGGGGCGACGAAGATTTGGGAGTATTGGGAAAAGTAGATCTCATTGTTGTGGATGGCGTTGGCGACGTTGTAGATTCTTTTGAGAGTGTTGTCCTTCACGGTGGAGACTTTGAGTTTGGGGGCGTATTGTGTGAGGATGTGGCCATTGGCGACGATCACCTTGTCGTGGATGTCGGGGGAGAGGGGCAGCAGGTTGCCGTCGGCGGTGATGATGTAGGGTGCGCCGGATTCAGGGAAGACTTGGACGAGGGGGACTTTGACGGCGACATTGAGGATGACCTTGGAGCCTTTGGAGCTGAGGTTGTTGAGTTTATGGAACCAGATGTCCTTTTGGAGTGCCTTTTCAATGTCGTCGCGGCGGATGTCCTTCACCATTTTGCCGAGCGGATACACATCGGCGGCTTTCAGCATCTTTTCCACCGACTGCATGGTCATCATGGAGTTGGAGCCTTTATCGGAAATGATGATCTCGACTTCGTTGCAGGTGCGGTTGTGGAAACTGAGTCCCGCCAGCACGCCGAGTACGACGACTGCCACACAAAGCAACAACCCGAAAAGTCTTTTCAGTTTCATTAAAGGCGGTAAAAAATGGTTAAATGGTACGAGTTCGGAGAGGTTTAGAGGATGCGGACGGGGAACAACACCCGTATGCAGTTAGTGTAAATTAGCAACTTGCAAATGTAAAAATATTAAATCAATTTTAAGGATGTTTTCACATATTAATAATAAACAAAAAAATGTTGATATTTATCCCGATTTTTTACAATTATTTACCTATAAATCAAAAGAATAGGTTTTTATTGACGGGTTTTATGCACAATCGCCGCCCACGGGGGAAAAGTCCGTACGGAATCTACGCTGGAAAACTTGCGGCATCAAGGATCGATTTTCCTATTTTGAGGGCGAATACGCGGCAAGCGCCCTGCGGGAATTGCGTTGCACAGAGCCCTTGCCCCCGACCCTCTTCAGACGAAGAACCAGCACGTTGAAAAAATATTTCAAAGTACGTTTTTCGTAACGAAAAAAAGCGTACTTTTGCAGCCCAAAATTTATCAACAAATTATAAACACAAAAAAACCAAAAAACATGTTGAATCATTACGAAACCGTTTTCATTATGACTCCCGTTTTGTCTGATGAACAGATGAAGGAAACGGTTAAAAAGTTCGAGAACTACCTTCTCGACAAAGGAGCAGAAATCGTGCACCAAGAGAATTGGGGCCTGCGCAAATTAGAGTATCCGATTGCCAAAAAGACCTCTGGTTTCTACCATCTTTTTGAATTCAAGGCCGACAGCAGCATCATCAAGGACTTCGAGCTGCAGTATCGCCGCGATGAAAAAGTGATGCGCTACCTGACCGTTCTGATGGACAAACACGCCATCGCCTACAGCGAAAAAAGACGCAACCTGAAGAAAGAGAAAGAAGCAGCCAAAGCCGAAGAACCCGCTGAAGCCCCGGCCGCTGAAGTAAACGAAACACAAAACAACGAATAAGGAGGATATCATGGCACAACAAACAGACATCAAGTATTTGACTCCCATCGCAGTTGACATCAGAAAGAAGAAGTATTGCCGTTTCAAAAAAAGCGGTATCAAATACATCGACTATAAAGATGGTGAATTTTTGAAGAGATTCGTGAACGAACAAGGCAGAATCCTGCCCAGACGTTTGACCGGAACTTCATTGAAATATCAGAAAAAAGTAGCTCAGGCAGTAAAAAGAGCCAGACATCTTGCTTTACTCCCGTTCGTTACTGATAATTTGAAATCTAATAACTAAGGAGGGCATTACTATGGAAATAATATTGAAACAAGACGTACAAAACTTAGGCTACGCCGATGAAATCGTGAAGGTGAAAAACGGTTATGCCCGCAATTACCTCATCCCCCAAGGCCTCGCCATCCCGGCTACCGAACCGAACCGCAAAATGCTGGCCGAAACCTTGAAACAACGCGCTTTCAAACTTGAAAAAATCAGAAAAGAAGCCGAATTCATGGCTGGTAAAATCGAAGGCCTTGAAGTGGTCATCCCGACCAAAGCCTCTGAAAAAGGCACCATCTTCGGTTCCGTCACCAACATCGCCGTGGCCAACGCTTTGAAAGAGCAACACGACATCGACATCGACCGCAAGAAAATCATCATCAAAGAAGACCACATCAAAGAACTGGGCGAATACACCGCTCAAGTCAACCTCCACAAGGACATCAAGGTGAGCATCAACCTGAAAGTCGTTGCCGAAGAGGCATAGTCTTCTGCAAGATTCATCTTTAGATAACAAAGCAAACCGAGGCGTTTCGAATGAGTGACACCTCGGTTTTTTTCGTAGAAAAAAAATGAAAAAAGGGGCATCATCCATCCTGTACATTCTCATAGTGGCAGCCGTGACCGCGGGGACGGTTTGGCTTCTGACAGGCATTTTTCACGCTGAAAAGCCACAACCGATGTACAACAACATCATGATTGAGGAGACCGACTCGCTGATATTCTTCTATCCGCAGTTTGACACGCTGGATCTCGTGTGCGGCGCAGAGGTTCCGATGCGCGACAGTTCGCTTTTCTGCTGCTGCGCCGCCTTCACCGCA
>ONXT01000116.1 GCA_900321845.1 uncultured Bacteroidales bacterium
CGCTTCTGAGAAAATTCCCTTGCTCATCTTGGATGTTCCTTGCGTACGGTCCTTGAAAACGATGGAAACTTCTTTGATATTAAAGCCCAATTTCCAAACAGTAAATTTCATCTCAATTTGGAACCCGTAGCCCACATGATGGATTTTCGAGAAATCGACTGCGCGCAACGTACGGGCTCTGTAGCATTTGAAGCCGGCGGTCGTGTCCCTGACAGGAATTCCCGTAATAAAACGGACATAGACTGAACCGTAATACGAGGTCAAAAGGCGTCCCATAGGCCAATTAAGGACATTCACGCCATTGCAGTAGCGCGAACCGATTGCCAGATCCGCTCCCCCATTGGCGCACGCATCGTACAAGCGCGTCAAATCGTTAGGATCATGGGAAAAATCGGCATCCATCTCGAAAACATAGTCATAATTGTGCGCCAATGCCCACTTGAAACCATGAATATAGGCGGTTCCCAAGCCCAATTTGCCTTTGCGCTCTTCAATGAAAAGTCGGTCGGAAAACTCATTCATGAGGTTCTTGACAATCTGGGCGGTGCCATCAGGTGAATTATCTTCCACAATCAGAATATGGTAATCGCCCAAAGAGAAGACAACACGAATGATGTTCTCTATGTTTTCCTTCTCATTATAAGTCGGGATAATGACAAGTTTACGGTCTGTTTCCATCAGTCAACTTTTTCTAATATTATATAAACCGGCAAGTGGTCACTGTAACCTCCCAGATAAGTGCCTGATGCAAATGTCCTTAGCGGAACACCTTCAAACGAACCGGATTTGGTGAACATGAAATCTTTTCTGAATATCTGCGCGGATTTGAACTTATATCCGTGCTGCGCATTTAACAATCCGTATGAAATGATGGTCTGGTCAATCACATTCGGTTCATCGCGGTAAACATAAGACCAGATTCCGTCCATGTAAAGTTTGTACATAGGATTGTAGAGCTGATACATTTGCGTTTCCTGCGGTTTTTTCTTTGCGCCCAATCCAACCAAAATGCTCTTTGAATCCGGATTGTCGTTCAAGTCGCCCATGATCACGATTTTGGCATACGGATTAGATTGCATAATGGAATCCGAAATATGCTTTGAAAGTTCGGCAGCGGCCATACGTTTAGGCATGCTGCGTTTTTCGCCGCCCAACTTGGAAGGCCAGTGATTTACAATAATATGAATGGTGTCCGTGCCATCAATGACACCTTTAACCAGCAATTGGTCGCGGGTGCGGAAGTTCGTATCAGAGGTGACCAAGCGGTAAGGCAACTTATAGAGCACATGAAAGCGGTCTTTTTGGTAAAGCAACGCTACATCCACACCGCGTCTGTCGGGTGAATCATGATGAACGACGCCCCAATTCAGCGGCTTCAGTTCGGGCTGGTTGACCAAATCTATCAACACTTTTTCGTTCTCAATTTCAGAAACGCCCATGGCCACGGGACCTCCGTATTCTTTGGCGACCAAAGAGAGCACTGTTGCCATATTGGTCAGTTTGTGCTGGTAACGCTCAGGTGTCCACTGATAATCGCCGTCAGGCAGGAATTGTTCATCGTTGATGGTCGGGTCATTCTCTGTATCAAACAGATTTTCAAGGTTATAAAAACCGAGAATAGCATTTTGGGCGGGTGAGCTCCCCGTCTGTTTGTCTTTGGATTTTTTGTTTCCGTTCTGAGCAAAGGCAGGAATTAATATCCAGCAGAGCAACACCAAGAATAAAGTAATTCTTTTAGCCATACGGGAAAAAATTAGTTGTTGAGTGCTTCTGCACCGCTGACGATTTCGATCAATTCGTTTGTGATGGATGACTGGCGGGCGTTATTGTACTTCAGTCGCAAATCCTTCAGAATTTCCGAAGCATTTTCCGTTGCTTTGTGCATGGCGGTCATACGGGCTCCGTGCTCTGAAGCAATTGAATCCAGCAATGTCTTATATAATTGCAACTTGAGAATCTTGGGGACCAGCTCCGTAAGGATAGTTTCCTTGGAAGGTTCGAAAATATAGTCGTTCTTTACACCACTCCCCTCCCCTTTCGTATTTTCTAACTCGCTGATAGGCAAGAAGTTCTCTACAACAAGGGCTTGGGTGGCCTGATTCACGAAACGATTATAGACAATCTGTACTTTGTCGATTTTCTTGGCTACGAAATCCTTCATCAGCTGTTCTGCCAATTTAGCGATCGCGTCAAATTCTGCGACATCCGCTAAATTGTTGTTTTCCCAGGCGACGGGATGCACTTTTTTCAGATGCTCAGCGGCTTTTTTGCCAATACAGTAGAGCTGGACGTTTCCTGCTTCTACTTGTTTCGCATACTCGTTGCTGAGCATGCCCTCCACCATTTTGGAGACGCTGGAGTTGAAACCGCCGCAAAGCCCCCTGTTGGAGGAAATCACGACAAGTGCGATTCTATCTTCCCCGCGCTTTTGGAACAGCGGCATGGCGTCCAAGCTGTCGGAGGAGTCCGAAAGATTCTGTAAAATCTCATTGAGTTTATTGGAGTACGGCCTCAGGTTGAGAATGGCGGTTTGAGCGCGTCTCAGCTTGGAGGCCGACACCATTTTCATAGCACTCGTGATTTTCTGAGTGGACTCAACGGATGCTATTCTGATTCTAATTTCTTTTAGGCTAGCCATAAACGATTACAATTCATACTTTTTAACGACCTCTTGGCAGGCAGCGGTCAGTTCATCCATCGCCGCATCGTCGATTTTCCCGCTTTTCAGCGTGGCGAGGAGTTCTTTTTTGTTTTCGCGCAGATATTGGAGATAGGCGCGCTCGAAATCGTTGACTCTGTTGGTCGGAACTTTTTGGAGGAGCGCCTTCACGCCGCAGAAGATGATGGCAATCTGTTCCTCGACGGGCATCGGCGAATACTGAGGTTGCTTCAAAATCTCGACGTTTCTCTCGCCCTTTGTCAGCGTGGCCTTGGTGGCGGCATCCACGTCGGAACCGAATCTTGCGAAGGATTCCAGCTCGCGATACTGTGCCTGGTCGAGTTTCAGCGTACCAGCGACCTTTTTCATGGACTTGATTTGCGCATTGCCGCCCACACGGGAAACGGAGATACCCACGTTGATGGCGGGACGGATGCCAGAGTTGAACAATGAGGTTTCGAGGTAAATCTGTCCGTCGGTAATGGAAATCACGTTGGTCGGGATGTAAGCGGAAACGTCACCTGCCTGTGTTTCGATAATCGGGAGGGCGGTGAGTGAGCCGCCACCCTTAACCATTGGTTTCAAAACGGGAGGCAGATCGTTCATCTGAGCGGCGATTTCATCGGATTCGATGATTTTGGCGGCTCTTTCGAGCAGTCTGGAGTGCAAGTAGAACACATCGCCGGGATAGGCTTCACGTCCGGGGGGACGACGGAGCAGCAGGGAGACTTCACGATAGGCGACGGCCTGTTTAGACAAGTCGTCGTAGATGATCAGCGCGGGACGTCCCGTGTCGCGGAAGTACTCACCGATGGCGGCGCCTGCGAACGGAGCATAGAACTGCATGGCTGCAGAGTCGGAGGCGGTAGCCGAAACGACAATCGTGTAGGGCATGGCGCCGTTTTCCGTCAAGGTCTTGACGATGCTGGCCACGGAAGAACCCTTCTGGCCGATGGCGACATAGATGCAATATACGGGGTGGCCTTCCTCGTAGAATTTCTTCTGGTTGATGATGGTATCGATGGCGATGGCGGTCTTACCTGTCTGCCGGTCGCCGATAATCAGCTCACGTTGTCCGCGGCCGATGGGGATCATGGCGTCAACGGCCTTGATACCGGTTTGGAGGGGTTCCTTCACGGGCTGGCGATAGATGATACCCGGGGCTTTGCGTTCGAGGGGCATTTCATAGAGGTCGCCTTCGATTTTGCCCTTGCCGTCGATGGGGTCGCCCAGCGTGTTGATGACGCGGCCGCAGAGCCCTTCACCCACTCTGATGGAGGCGATACGCCCTGTGCGCTTACAGATGTCGCCTTCGTTCAGGGATTTGGACTCGCCGAGCAGCACGACACCGACGTTGTCTTCCTCAAGGTTCA
>ONXT01000163.1 GCA_900321845.1 uncultured Bacteroidales bacterium
ATCGAAGTGGGCAAAATCAAAGCCGACCAAATTATAAAAACCGGTGCGGAAGTCGTGATTACGCCTTGTCACAATTGCGTTGACCAGCTCACGCAGCTCAATCACTTCTATAAATTGAACGTTGAAATCAAATCGGTGGCGGAAGTGGTGGCTGACGCGCTGGTGGTAGGATAATTTTACCGTAAAGAAAGCCTACCGCCACACCATATAAGAGATATTCGGAATCTCGTTGTGTTTGGAATTACCGAAATCACAGCGTTTTCTGCTGATCGTTCGGTAAAAGCCGTATGAGTCGCTGCCCACAAGGTAGATGGCATTGGTAACTCCATAGTTGACAAGCAGTTGGCTAAAGTCGTGGAAAGTGATTTTGTCACACTCCACTACAAAGACAGTTCCCTCTTTTTCGCAAAGGGCCCGCCGTAAAGCCGTGCCTTTGGGCGTGTTTTCGATGGCCATCCCGTCCACCACCAGCGGGTACTGGCGGAAGAAGTAGCCGCCATTGTTGATGGCATCCTCGAGGTAGGGGGAGTTCTCCGCGGCCCCGATGGTGATTTTTCCGTTGATGATGGCGCAGAAGCCTTTCTTCGCCTTCCCCTGCGAAAGAAGCTGCCCCTTGTCCACAAAGGCACCGACAATTCCACCGTTGTCTTCGCGAACATCCGCCGCCCGCACCGCCAGCAAGATCGTGCTGTCGTTCGTATCGATCGGCCCCACTTGCAGGCTGGCCGTTCCACCGACAACTTGGAATACTTTCAGTTCAAATCCATTGTAGGCAAAAACTTGTGATTCACAAAACTTCGGCCCATGGTTGGCCGACTGCTGTTCGCATCTTTCAGCTTGGAGGTAAGATACCGTAGAGGCTTCTTCCAAAGCGTATGCGATATTAGGCTCGGTGTAGTGTGGGGGATATTTTTTTTGAAAACGATGAAAAGAGAGCATCATTATGGAGATGGAAATGACCAATTGTGCTGTGACAATAACTATCCAGAACCGTGGTCTCTTGTAAAACGGCGTCTTTTTCTTCTTTCCCTGAAGGATATAGAACTCGTTGTCTTGATTTATGCTATTCGTTTTCATTGGACTCTTTATATAATAAGGTGGCTTCTTTCAATTGTTTGATGCTCTCTTCCGATACGGAAATCCGTTCGCTGAAATTCCGGCGGTTGGAAATGACGATTTCCCTTTTGGCCATATCCAATTGCGCAATATATTTCAGATTCACAATATTGCTTCGGCCCACGCGGGCGAGCGTGATTGCATCTTCGCTGATCTGATTGCTGATAAGTTCCTCACATTCGTGGAGTTGGCAGTTGGGCATGATTTTTGTCCCGTCAGAAAAGAACCAGTTGGTATAGTTCTGAACCGCATCAATGTACATGAGGGAGTCAGGATCCACATAGTAAATCTGTTGGGAACTTTTATCTCCTATGATAATCCGCTCTCCCGTTCGTCGGAAGATAGCGTGCAGCCGCTTCAGAATATCCTTGGGGCTGGGTGCCTTTTCTTTTTTCATAATTATGATAACGAATTTCTTATGTTGAAAATTCCGCAAAGGAATGTGTTGGCAAAAATAGCAAAATTCGTAATAATAACAGTTACTTCCGCTTCAGGAACTTGCCGTTTTTATCCAAAAGGAAATAGTATCTGTCCTCTTGGCATTTGAAAACGAAATCGCCCTTTCCATTCGTATAGATGTCCACATCATCCCATACGGGTTCGATGACGGTCTTGCCGCTTTTCTTTTCGATGACTCCGTACTTAGTGGTATAGCCACACCAGCTTCCGTCAACGTCGTTGTCGTCATCAACTGTAACACGGATGGCATAGTAGTCGCAGGGGTCGAAATAGACATTGTTGTATTCGCCATAGCCGAACTCATCAAGTCGGCACTGATATCCCCGTATCACCAGGTCGGTTAGGGTGTCGGTGCAGGTGTGGTTCGTGAGGATTCCGGCTTCTGGGTGGTAAATGCCTTCAGGGAGGACGCATATTTTCTTTCGTTGCGAAAGAAGTCGCTTCCCATCCCCTGCATAAAGGTCATACTTCTTGTTTTTGTAAGCCTTGAACAGATTGCAAGCTACATAGTGGGAGATGGTTTCATATCCGTCGAAAAGAACTTTTCCGTTGGTGTCGATGACGCCGTAGGTGGAAATGGTGGTTGGCACGATGCAATAGTCGCCAGAGAACTGGACCATCCCGTCCTTGCTGTCCTTTTGTCGCCAGCTGCGGTAGTCGTAATCAGGTTCCGACGACTCTTCCTCCAGCCCACAGACCTCCTCGCAGCTGGACTCGCAAGCGGGCATCTTCTCCACGATGTCGGCTTTTTCGCAGTCCAAAAGCGAGGAACCATCCCAATCGGGGTGAGGATAGTCCGTCAGAACATCCGCAGAATAGTCGCCTATGCAACAGAACTTCAACGGAATGACGAGCTTCCCGCTGTGTACATTGACAAAGCCCAAAAGCCCCTTGCGTGAGCAGGCGGCAAGATGGTGGAGCGTGTCGGGGGTGCCAATATTGTCGAAATACTCTTCAGAAAAAGCTCCGGTTTTCAGTGAAAACGTCAGGCAGCCCTTTCCCCCATAGAGAATGATTACGGAGTCGGACAGAATCATATCGTCTCGCATCGTATAGAACCGCGGACCTATTTTACGTTGGTTCTCAGTGACGACCAACTGATAGCTTCCGTCCTTGTAGGTGCGCAGGCTATAGGTGTCGGAGATGGGCTGGGTCTTCTTCACGGTGTGGCGATGTACAATATCACTTCCCCAGTCAAGGGCAAAAAGGAGGCCGATGATGCCAGCTGTCGCGATCGCAGCAACAAGCAGGATGGAGACGAAGAGGATACGGATTTTTTCCAACAGGCTTTGTTCCTTGAACTCCGCCCAGAATTTTTTGAATTTTCCCATGGTTGTAATTTTTTTGATGAATAAAAGATGATTTCCGTTGTTGTGAAAAACGCAGCAAAAATATAGCGAAATATTGTTGTAAATCGCTGTGTTTTACACGATTATATAAAATGGCGGCGTTTTTGTACGAAATGCCGTTGGGGGAGTATGAAGTACGTTTGCCATTTCTGTCCAGACTATCACAACACCCCATTTTCCGGACATTCGGTTTTTTTATTGCAGTAAGCCGTTTCGTGTCAAAAATTTCAGTACTTTTGCGGGGCAATTTTGAAATTGCTTGTTTTATGTTTTTACAATAATAATCTATAACATAATCAAAAGGATGAAAGACATTTTTGAAAGAATAAAACAGTCTGGTGGCGGTCCCATTTCCCAGTATCGTCAAACCAGCGAAGGCTATTTTATCTTCCCCAAACTGGAAGGAGAACTTGGTCCCCACATGAAATTCAGAGGCAAAGAGGTGCTCTGCTGGAGTCTGAACAACTACCTCGGTCTGGCTAACCACCCCGAAGTGCGCAAAGCCGATGCGGAAGGTGCCGCCCGATGGGGTATGGCCTACCCGATGGGAAGCCGTATGCTTACTGGTCACACTGCTCTCCACGAACAGCTGGAACGCGAACTCGCTGACTTCGAGAAGAAAGAGGCTGCCTTTGAGTTCAACTTCGGCTATCAGGGCATCTTCTCAACCATCGACTCGCTCGTTTCCCGTCACGATGTCATCGTTTACGACGCGGAAGCTCACGCTTGCCTGCTCGACGGTATGCGCCTCCATATCGGCACCCGCATCAAATTCAAACACAACGACATTGTGGACTGCGAAAAAGTGCTGGCCAAAGCCTGTGAATTGGCCGAAAAACAGGGGGGAGGTGTGCTGCTGATTACCGAAGGTGTCTTCGGCATGACCGGTGCTTTGGGCATTCTGGATAAAATCGCGGCACTCAAGAAAAAATACGATTTCCGCATTCTCATTGACGATGCCCACGGCTTCGGCGTGATGGGTCCCCATGGGCGCGGTACCTCCGAACACTTTGACGTGATGGACGACATTGACATCTACATCGGCGCCTACGCCAAATCAATGGCTACCATCGGCGGTTTCGTTGCTACAGATAAAGATATTATCGACTACCTCAAATACAATATGCGTTCGCAGATGTATGCCAAGGCTCTCCCGATGCCGATCGTGGTGGGCTGCCTCAAGCGTTTGGAAATCATCCGTAGCGCCGAAGGCGATGCCTTGCGTGCTAAACTGTGGGAGGTGACCCGCCGTCTGCAGAAAGGTTTCCGTGACCTCGGCTACGAAATCGGACCCGCCGAAGCCTGCGTCACACCCGTCATCCTCAAGTGCGGCATCAACCAGGCTGCCAACATCGCCGTTGACCTCCGCGAAAACTACAACATCTTCTGCTCCATCGTCACCTACCCCGTCATTCCTCCTGGAATGCTCATCTTCCGCATCATCCCCACGGCCGCTCACTCCATCGAAGATGTGGACTACACCCTCAACGCTTTCCGCGAAATCAAAGAACGCCTCGCCAAGGGCGACTACGATAAAGAGATTCCTGACATGGCCTCTATCAACAAATAAGGCTCTGTGATCGGATTAAAAAAAAGAGGATGACTACTTTTTAGTCACCCTCTTTTTGCATTTTCAGGTATGTCCGTCTGTTTTTTCGTCCGACATTTTTTTATTTACTAAAATTCTTTCAAAAAAGGCAACATTTTTTTTTATTGAATGTAAGGAAAGAAGCTGTCTATTCCCTCCCCCAAAATCCATGTCCCATGAAAAACAAAGCTCTCTTTTTCTCTCTTTTTTTGTTATGTGCGCTTGCAAGTCCGGCGCAACAGATAACCATTTCTTTTACAGGCAGAGATGCCGTCAATAATGAACGGGTGTTGCTTTCCAGTGTTGAAATTTGCAATCTCACTATGGGATGGTCTTTTGTTGCCGACCTGACCCCGAACGACACGACTGTCATCTTTTCCCACACGAATGGAATTGTGGATACAGAAGAATCCACACAGGGAATTGGATTGCGGTTATCACAGAATAGTCCTAATCCGTTTGACACCTATACGGAAGTGTCGCTGACGGTGGGTGAAAAGGGGGATGTAACCCTTGACCTGACGGATGCGCAGGGTCGGGTGTTGCAAAAACAGCGCTTTCAGAACCTGATGAAGGGGATCCACCGTTTTCGTCTCTCCGTACCCGCTCCTGGCATATACATCCTGTCGGCGAATCAAAATGGGAAAAAATCCTCCATCAAGATGGTCCAAACGGGAAATCATGCGCATTGCAACATTGACTACATTGGAGCGGCGGAATACCCGGTCATGGGTATATCACCCAAAGAAGCGACCAGGCAAGTTATCACCGACCTTCCCTTTGAAGAGGAAGATCTGATGCGTTATCGAGGCATCAGAATAGTAAATGACCAGTTGCAAATACATGGCGAAGCGATCGTTCGTCCCCTGATCAATTCTGATCCGATTGTACTCCCCATGCAGATGAGAAGTCGGGATTGTCCGGGCATCACCCCCCTCACCGACTATGACGGGAACACGTATGCATCCGTCATGATTGGTACACAATGCTGGATGAAGGACAATCTCCGCACTACACACTACGCTGACGGAACTCCGATAGCGGCGGGAAGCATCCTTTCCAATACAACCGGATACTTCTACCATTCCGATTCATTATCGGATGCACTCTACGGATACTATTACAATTGGACGGCTGCAATGCGCAACGGAGCATCTTCCAACAGCAATCCGAGCGGTGTACAGGGTGTTTGCCCTGATGGTTGGCACATGCCCAGCGATGCAGAATGGCAGATGATGGAAGCGAGAATCGGAATTGCACCTAACGACATCTCCCTTTGGGGCAACCGTGGAAATGTGGCTGCCAAGATATCCAGATTGGAGAGCTGGCTTCCCTCCACAACCGACTATTCGCCTGGAAATTCCAACAATAACTTCTATAACATGTTCGGATTCAGCGCATTGCCAGCAGGAGAATACGCATCAACCATTAACAACTTATATACCAACGCTGGTTTCTGGTCCGCCACAATGAGTGGTAACGAAGCCATTCAACGGTCGCTATACTACGACAGCGCCAGCATTACCCGCTCACTTTCCCCGATTGAAATCGGTCGGAACGTTCGATGTGTCTATAACATGCCCATGGATACAGCTCCTGCGCAATACAGCTTTTCCAGCGCACAACCCATGTGTACAGACTCACTGGACAGTTTCTCATTTGCAGCTGGCACCTACGCCGGAAGCGCACCTGATTTGGTGAATACGGGCTGCTTATACTACTGTCCGGCACCTAAATGGCTTGTATTCAAAATAGTAGAATCAGGTGACCTCACACTCAGCATTAGCCATTCTGAAAACAGAGACATAGACTTTATCTGCTGGGGGCCTTTCAACGGATATGAAGCCGCTGAAGATCTTCTCCATGGCATCACTGCTGATGACCTCAACGACCATATCATGGTGGACTGCATCTACAGTGCCGCAAGTACAGAGTATTGCCACATTCCGAATGCACAGGAAGGGGAGTTTTATGTCATGCTTGTCACTAACTACAGCAGAACGCCGGGCACCATCACCATCACAAAGGTGGAGGGAAGTGGCAGTATCAGCTGTGATTAGCAACTTCTAAACCAGATTCCAATGCCAGAGCAGTTGAAGTGAGCTGGTGGGCAAAAGCATTCTGTTCGCTATAAGCAAACCATAATATTTTAGTTGTTTTCTATTACGAGTGAATCCGCAGTCGTCTTCCGTCGTAATTGGTCTTGTAGTATTTAAGCGGGAATTTCGCAGGCCCGTTGATGACGGAGCCGTCCAGAATGTTGAAGCGGGAACCGCAATGTTGGTCGTAAATGGTCAGTCCGCTTTCCTCAACCCAAAGCCAGGCTTTAGGCTCTTCCCAATCGTAGGGGCAGGCGCGGTCGAAGGCGATGAAGGTGCTCATATCAATGCGATAAACGATAATGCCGGCCACGCCGCCCGTAAAGTATTCATAACCACCGATGAAATTCAGATTGTAATAGGTGACATCGTCAGGGTAGATGGTGAAGTTCACCCTGACATTGGGGATGGTCTCATGTTCGTAACCGCCGCATCGCCCAAAAAGAATGGCGATAATCAGGATGAACAAAGCGAATTTCCAAAATTTTTTCATGGTTATTCCGGATTGTTCTTGACGGCTTTGATAGAGATGGCTTTGATACCATCTAACGAAATTTTGGTGTATTTGGAATAGAGCTCAAAGGTGAATTCTCCTTTTTCGGGATAATTCTTTTGTGGATAAATAACTTGAGCAAAACGTTTTAACTTCTTGGCATTCACCTCTTCAATCACTTTTGCCGAATCGGTGTTGAAAACGACCTCCACGCTTCGGCTTTGCCGGCTTTTCCCATCAGGAGTGATGGTCGTGAAATCAAGCGGCAGCCTTTTGATGGGCACGCTTTCGTAGTAATCCACGATTAGCGTAAGGTCGTAATAATCGTCGGGATTGGGAAAAGCACCCTTCATTGTCAGGGATTTGTTCAGTTCAATATCGCCATTGGGCAAATTTTTTTTATCAAAGGTCCAGGTGGCATTGGGGAATTCGTGTGTCGTGCAAAAGCCTTCCGATGGTTTCACTTGCAGCTCCTTTTTGGCCTGTTCTGTGGGGTTGTTTTTGCAGGAATTGGCTGAGAAACAGATAGTTAAAAAAAGAATTGGGAAGATGAGGTATTTTTTGGCTGAATTTTTCATTTCAGAATTTTTAGGTTCGAGATTTTTTATACTTTTGGCACAAAATTTTCGGCAAAAGTACATTATTTTTTTATAACGTGAAAAACCTTTCGAGATTGCGCAAATATGTTGTATAACATCCTGAAAATCTAATATTTACTAAAAATCTAAAGTTATGACGAAACAAAAGTATTACGTGGTCTGGCAAGGCCTTCAATCTGGAATTTACGACAATTGGAATGAATGCCGACAGCAAGTTCTCGGCGTAGAGGGGGCAAAATACAAGAGTTTTGAAAATCTTGTGGAGGCGCAGCAGGCGCTTCAGATGGGGTATGCTGCATGGCGAAAACAAAATCCGGTCATGCCACAGTCAACGGCGGGGTTTGTGACGGGAAATGAAGAAAAACCGATTTTGGAAAGTCTTTCCGTAGATGCCGCCTGCAATATGAAAACCCGCGTGATGGAGTATCGCGGTGTAGATACCAAAACCGGTGCAGAGATTTTTCATGTCGGTCCTTTCAATAACGCCACCAACAATATGGGCGAATTTCTGGCACTCGTTCATGGGCTCGCCCTGTTGAAACAGAAGGGGAGCAATATGCCGATTTATTCCGATAGCATTACCGCCATCGCGTGGGTTCGACAGAAAAAACACAAGTCCACTGTGCGCCCTACCGCCGAAAATGCGCTCCTTTTCAATCTCATGGAACGGGCGGAAAACTGGCTCAAGAACAACACATTCACCAATCCTATTTATAAATGGAACACGCCGTTGTGGGGCGAAATCCCCGCCGACTTTGGGAGGAAATAGGGGAAAGAGGTTTGGAAAAAGGAAAAATTCTTCCTTTTTTTGTAAATTTGCTGATTCAATCTTAAATTCATAAATCGCTTATGCAAAGGAAGTTAATTGTTGTTTGTGCTCCTTCGGGTGCCGGAAAGACCTCCATTGTCCGCTATTTGTTGGAAAACAATCCGATACTTTCATTCTCCGTCTCCGCTACCACCCGCGCCAAACGAGCCGTGGAAACCGATGGAAAGGACTACTACTTTCTGACGGTTGAGGAATTTCAGAAAAGATTGGCTGACGGGGATTTTCTGGAATGGCAGGAAGTGTATGATGGACAGTACTATGGCTCGTTGAAATCAGAGGTTGATAGGCTCGGCAAGGAAGGGAAGGTGGTTGTTTTTGATGTGGATGTGCTGGGTGGCCTTAATATCAAGAAATTCTATAAAAATCAAGCACTTGCCATCTTTATCAAGCCTCCTACCGTCGAATGCTTGAAGGAACGTCTGCAAAATCGTGGCACAGAGACACCCGAATCTCTTCAAAAACGCATCGACAAGGCGGAGTACGAACTCTCTTTTGAAAAGCAGTTCGACGTGGTGGTGGTGAATGATGATCTTGAGACGGCTCGCCTTGAAACACAGAAAATAATCAGTGACTTCCTATGCCAAAAATAGGTCTCTTTTTCGGTTCCTTCAATCCCATCCATATCGGTCACCTGATGATGGCCGAGTATTTTGTGGAAAACACCGACCTGAAAGAGATCTGGTTCGTGGTTTCTCCCAGTAGTCCCTTCAAAAAGAAGGAGTCTATGTTGAGCGAGCATCAGCGACTTTACATGGTCAATGTCGCCATAGAGGACGATGCGCGTTTCCGCTCCTGCGACATAGAATTCAAGCTCCCCTTTCCGTCTTATACTTGCAATACGCTGGTCTTCTTGCAGGAAAAATATCCTGACAAGCAATTTGTGCTAATTATGGGAGAGGATAATTTGGAGAGTATTCAAAAGTGGAAAAATGCCGACTTCATTTTACAGAATTACGATATATATACTTATCCCAGAATGGGTTACGACGGCGGAGAGAATAAAAAGCTCCCGAATGTAACGTTCGTGAATGCGCCAATTATTGGCATATCCGCAACCATGATCCGCACCGCCATCGCCGAAGGAAAAACCATGAAGTACTTCCTTCCTCCCAAAGTGGCGCAATATGTGGATGAGATGAATCTTTTTAAGGTATAAAAAATGAAGGAATGGATTGTGGATTCTTCAAAATGGGTCAGAAAATTCTAGTATAATGCGACAATATTTAGACTTATTACAGAAAATTGTGGACGAAGGCGTGTTCAAGTCCGATAGAACCGGCACCGGCACCTACAGCATTTTCGGCTATCAGATGAGATTTGACTTGGATGATGGATTTCCATTGTTGACTACCAAGAAGTTACATCTTCGTTCCATTATTTACGAGTTGCTTTGGTTTCTGAAAGGGGAGACCAATATCCGCTATTTAAAGGAGAATAAAGTGTCGATTTGGGATGAATGGGCGGATGAAAACGGAGAATTGGGGCCGGTTTATGGCAAGCAATGGCGTTCCTGGGCCACTGCCGATGGCCGCACGGTTGACCAGATTTCCACGCTGATTGACCAGATTCAAAACAATCCGGACTCCCGTCGCCTTATTGTAAGTGCTTGGAATGTAGGTGAAATCGAGAAAATGGCCCTTCCCCCTTGTCATGTCCTGTTTCAGTTTTATGTTAATAACGGTGAAATTTCCTGTCAGCTTTACCAGCGCAGCGCGGATGTCTTTCTCGGCGTTCCCTTCAATATCGCGTCCTACGCGTTGCTTCTGATGATGATAGCACAAGTTACCGGTCTGAAACCCAAGCATTTCATACACACTTTCGGGGATGCACATCTCTACACCAACCATCGCGAACAGGCGCTGCTCCAGCTTTCGCGTACGCCGTCGCAACTCCCGACGATGAAGTTGAATCCCGATGTAAAGTCCATTTTTGATTTCAAATATGATGATTTTACATTGGAAAACTACATTCCGCAGCCGCATATCAAAGCAGATGTGTCGATTTAATACTGACCAATGAAGATTGACTAATTCAATTTATTATGGAAAATCTTGAAAGAATTTTTGTAAACAAAAACGAGCTTCCTCAGAATTTTTTGCCGAAGCCATTTCCTTTTAAACAGACTAAATATTTGATTGATGGAAAGATAGGGGAGTGGTCTGGCCCGTTTACCGAAGTTTATTCGCCCATTTTTTGGCAGAGTGAAGGAAAATTTGAAAATAGGATCGGGGCGTATCCGAAGATGGGTGCCGATGAAGCGATGATGGCCTTGGATGCGGCGGTTCGTGCTTATAACCATGGCAATGGCGAGTGGCCCTCTATGCGGGTGGAGGACCGAATAGCTTGTGTGCGCAAATTCGTCCTGATGATGACGGAAGAGCGCGAAA
>ONXT01000093.1 GCA_900321845.1 uncultured Bacteroidales bacterium
GTACTGCCACGGAGAGAGCAGGTTCTCGTTGCTGAAGGGCATCTTGTCGTAGCCGATGAGGAACGACAAGCCCTTCACGGGTTTGAATTTGGCGAAGATGGCCACGGGCGAGAACTTGCCGCCGTAGGTCAGGTCCACAAGGGCCATATAGGAGAACATGCTGTGGAGATCGCCCGAAACGCCGATACGGGTGTGGCGCAACTCGAAGTGGTGCAGGTTCTGCTGGGTGTTGTACTCGTAGCGTCCCAACACTGTGGCGGTGAAGCGGGGAATCATCTCCTGACGCGAGAGTTTGTGTCCCCACGGCTGGCGAACCAGCGTATCGGAAGTGGTGGTGGCGACAGAGTCTGGCGTCTGGGCGGAGAGGGAAGGGGATAAGAAAAAGAGAAGGCAGAGGAGCGAAAACGCCACCGCTTTCTCCATATTGTCCCGGATAAAATTCAGTTCAGCAGAAAGATTATCAATATCAAATCGACTAAACATCAGCGCCTCCTTGCCCTAATCATTTCATCCTCCGCATTTGGAATAGCCGCAGTTGGAGCAGACCAGACAGCCTTCTTTGAACTCCATGGTGCCTTCCTGTCCACAATTGGGGCATGCTACGCCTTTGGCTTTGGTGCCGTCTTTGATGAATTTCTTCAATGCGCGGATGACGCCGTTTTTCCATGAGTTGATGCTGTCTTCCGAGAAAGTGAGACCTGAGATGATGCTGACGATGTTGTCAATCGGGATGTTGTTGCGGATGAGGGCGGAAATCATACGTGCGTAGTTCCAGAATTCGGGGTCGAAGCAGCGGTCCAGTCCACCGATGCTGCTCTTGTACCCGTCTTTGTCCACATATTGAAAATCGTAAGAGCGGGTGCCGTCTTCGCGCATGTTCTTGATGATGGAGCCTTTTTCCACCCATTTGGGCAGCAGCAGGTGGTCGTCGTCCATTTTGCCTGTGAAGATTTCGTAGGGGTGTCCGTCTGAACGCAGTCCGACGAAAGCCACCCAGGCTTCGTTATTGTTGCGGAAGCGGATGACGTCGGCTTTGAGTTCTCTCGGGCGCTTGAAGTTGGCTGGCTGTGCGGGGGCTTCCTCTTTCTTCTTGTCGTCGCCGAGATTGTTGAGCACGCCGTCGCGCGAGCCGTCGCGATAGACGGTCATCCCTTTGCATCCGCATTCCCATGCTTTGCGATAGAGCTCGTCCACCACTTCCTGTGGGGTGTCTTTGGGCAGGTTGACAGTGACGGAGATGGAGTGGTCAACCCATTTTTGAATCATGCCCTGCATTTCCACTTTCTTCACGTAGTCGGTATCGTTGGCCATGGCCTTATAGTAGGGGGATTGGGCTACGATTTCTTCGATTTCCTTGTCGGACTTGTTCGGGAATTCCTTGATGTCGTAGCCGTTGATTTCAGCCCAGTTGAGGAATTTCTGGTGGAAGACGAGGTATTCTTCGAAGAGGTCTCCGTTGACGTCTTTGACGGTCGGGCGGTTCATGTTGAGGTCGTTAGGGTTGACCTTTCTTCTGCGTTTATAAACCACGTTGAAGGCGGGTTCGATGCCGGAGGTGGTTTGGGTGCAGATGCTTACGCTTCCAGTCGGGGCGATGGTGAGCAGGGCGATGTTGCGGCGGCCGTAGCGAACCATGTCGGAGTAGAGCTTTTCGTCGGCTTTTTTGAGGCGGAGGATGAACGGGTTGTTGCGTTCCTTGGCGCTGCTATAGACGGGGAACGCGCCGCGTTCTTTCGCCATGGTGACGGAGGAGCGGTAGGCGGCGAGAGCCAGATGTTTGTGGATTTCGGTGGAGAAGGCATTGCTGTGGTTGGTGCCGTAGCGGATGCCGAGTGCGGCGAGCATGTCGCCTTCAGCGGTGATGCCCAGCCCGGTACGACGTCCCTTGAGGGATTGTTTTCTGATTTTCAACCACAAGTCACGTTCCACGCGTTTTACATCGTCAGGTTCGGGGTCGCTGTCGATTTTGGCGAGGATTTGGTCCACCTTTTCAAGTTCGAGGTCGATGATGTCGTCCATCAGTCGTTGGGCATAATGGACGTGCTTCTTGAAGAGGGACATGTTGAAGGAGGCTTTGTCCGTGAACGGGTTTTCAACGTAGCTGTAAAGGTTAATGGCTATCAAACGGCAGCTGTCGTAAGGGCAAAGCGGGATTTCGCCGCAGGGGTTGGTGGAGACAGTGAGGAAGCCTTCATCGGCGTAGCAGTCGGGGACGGCTTCGCGGTGGATGGTGTCCCAGAAGAGGACGCCAGGTTCCGCGGATTTCCACGCGTTGTAGATGATTTTGTTCCACAACTTGCGGGCGTCTATTTGTTGAACAACTTTAGGATTCTTGGAATGGATGGGGTATTGTTGGGTATAGGGGGTTCCGTTTTTGACGCAGTTCATGAATTCGTCGTCGATTTTGACGGAGACATTGGCGCCAGTCACTTTTCCTTGGACCATTTTGGCGTCGATGAATTTTTCAGCGTCGGGGTGTTTGATTGAGATGGTGAGCATGAGGGCGCCGCGGCGGCCGTCTTGGGCCACTTCGCGGGTGGAGTTGGAGTAGCGTTCCATGAAGGGGACGATGCCGGTGGAGGTGAGCGCGCAGTTTTGCACGGTGCTGCCTGAGGGGCGGATGGCCGACAGGTCGTGTCCCACACCGCCGCGCCGCTTCATCAACTGCACCTGCTCCTCGTCCATCTGCATGATGCCGCCGTAGGAGTCGGAGTTGTCGCCGTTGCCGATGACAAAGCAGTTGGAAAGGGAGACCACTTGGTACTTGTTGCCGATGCCGGCCATCGGACTGCCTTGCGGAATGATGTACTTGAAATGGTCCAACAAGCTGAAAATCAGCTCTTCACTCATTGGATTCGGGTATTTACGCTCAATGCGGTTGAACTCGCTGGCAATTCGGTGGTGCATATCGGCGGGCGTGTGTTCCACCAACTTACCCTCCCTATTTTTCAATGCGTATTTGTCAATCCAAACACTTGCAGCCAACTCGTCTCCCCCGAAGTATTCCGTTACCTCTTTGAAAATCTCCTCTTTTTCGTAGGTCTTTTTCTTGTTTATATCATCTTCTTGTGCAGTAACCTGCTCTTTTTCAAAATTTTGCACTGGATTTTCAACTTCTTTCTTCTTGTCCGACATCATCGGTGCCGACGCTTCCTGCATGGAGGCTGAGGCAGCCGTGAATAAGTTGGTCGGATCTTCCACTTTGTGCTTGGCTTTTTTAGGGGCGGGTTTCTTGATCATCTCGGCTGTCATTCGGTCAATTTGCTGTTCACGTAATGAAAGTAATTTATTGTCTCGTTGTTTCGTCTCGGTACCCGTCGGGGCACAGGAATCAAACAGTGAATAAATTTCATCCATACAAAGGTATCGTTAAAGGTCTAAAAAAAACTAAAAAAAACATTTCTCAGTAGAAATAGCGCGCAGCGACTTTTTAACCCTTCTCCAATCCATTGGATATACGAACATTCGCAACGCGGCATTACCTCGAAAATGCGTTTGCGAATGTATTCGTTTTAAGAATAAAACGAGGGAATTTATTTATTTTATTATTAACAATTTTTTGTTGAAAAAGTATTAAATTGACAATCAACAAGTTATAAAATAGACGCTATTTCCCCTTTACAAGTTGCCCGCAGGCTGCCGCAATGTCCTGCCCTCGACTATGCCTGATGTTTACAATCAAATTCTTGGATTCAAGGAAATCCACAAACCGACGGACATGTTCCTCCGGACTTCTTTCAAATCCACTGTCGGTGGAATTATATTCTATCAAGTTGATTTTCACTGGAATAGGTCTGCAAAAGTGAAAGAGCCGCTTCGCATCATTTACACTGTCGTTCCAATTCTTCAGCAGCAGGTATTCAATGGTGATGCGCTTTCCGGTCTTTTGGTGGAAGTATTGCAGCGAGTCTTGAAGCATCTCAAAAGTCTGGTGCTCCGTTACGGGCATCAACCGGCGCCTTTTTACTTCGTCGGCGCAGTGAAGCGACAGGGCAAGGTCGGGTTTGAAGCCGTCGTCGGCGAGCCGTCGGATGCCCATCGAAATGCCGACTGTGGATAGCGTGATGCGCGACGGCGAAAGTCCCTGTCCTTTCGGCGAGGTGAGCAGGTCAATGGAGCGCATGACGTTTTCGTAATTCATCAGCGGTTCGCCCATCCCCATATAAACGATATTTGTAATCGTTTGATTATAAAGTTCTTGCGACTTTCTATTCATCAGAATGAACTGGTCGAAAATCTCCGTGAAATGCAGATTCCGGATGAATCCCATCGTGCCGGTTGCACAGAATGAACACCTCAGCGCGCAACCCACCTGCGACGAGATGCAGGCCGTGACGCGCGTCTCCGTCGGTATCAGCACACCCTCGATGCGTTGGCCGTCGTGCAATAAAAAGATGAACTTCGCCGTCCCGTCCTGGCTTTGCACCATCGTCTCAATCTGTGTATTAAAAAATGTGAAATTCCCTTGCAGCTTTTTCTTTAAATCAGTGGAAATATTGCGCATTTCATCAAAATTCTGCGCGCCTTTCTTCCAAAGCCAATCCTCAATCTGTCCTAAACGGAATTTTTTCTCCCCGTTTTCTACAAGAAAGGTTGCCAGCTCGTCGGATGTGATATGTCGTAGGTCGTTCATTTTATCATTATTAATTGTTAATTGATGATTGGACTTGAAAGCCATTAACTTACCGCTCAAGCTCCTTTTTCACCACTCACCCATCTACAGCATTTTTTCCAGCGACTCCTCGCTGAGGTATTCGTAGATTTTTTTGTTGGAAGGGGTCAGCGTCGGGAAAAGGCACGCGAACAACCTTTGTAGGAAGTGATTCACCTCCTCCAATGAGCTGAGCGGTTTCATGAGCGACCGCTTTTGTCGCGCCAGACTCAGTGCAAGGTTCTTGTCCCGTTCGTCGCGTTGCGTCATCATATTGAAGCGGTACTCGTCCAACATGCTCTCTATCACCGACTTGACATCGGCGTTGTTGTCGCCGTACGGGGTGCCATTGATGGCGAACTGGCAGTTGTTCATCGGCTCGATGTCGTAGCCCAGATTGTGCATCTCCTCGCGGATTTCGCAGAGCAGCTCTGCCTGCGCAGCGCTTAGCACGATGGTTTCGGGGAAGAGCGACTGCTGGATGGTCATCGGATTTTCCCTCAGCGCCTGCAGGTACGACTCGTACAGAATCCGCTCGTTTGCACGCGGGATGTTCACGAGCATCGGTTTCTCGTTGAACTTCACCAGCAGATATTTTTTATACAATATAAAATATGTGTCCACCTCCACATTTTCCAGTTCGTTGTTGTTGTCGAAAAGAACTGTTTTCTCGGGGGCGGAGTCGGTTTTCGGTGTCACATCGGTGGTTTTGATGCCGCGCAGAAAACTGTCCCAATCCTGCATGTTCCCCTTGGGCTTTGGGGAGTAGTTGGAGGTGTAATTATTTGATTTAGATGAACTTGATGGGCTTTTGAATGGATTGTAGTTGGGGTCGTGTTGAATGGTGGGAATCTTGAGCTCTCCGTGTTCGGGCACGCTGTTGATGTCCAGTTCGGTGTTGTAGTCGAAATCCAATTGGGGCACGAGTGAGAATTCGCCGATGGCCTTTCGCACCGCTGCATTCAGAAATCCGAATACGAGGCGGTCGTTCTGCAGTTTCACCTCCACCTTTGTCGGACTGATGTTGATGTCGATGGTGGCAGGATCCACTTCGATGCAGATGAAGTATTGCGGGTGGTTTCCATCCGGAATTACTTGACTATAAGCCGATTCGATGGCGTAATTGAGTGAACTGCTTTTTACATAGCGATGGTTGATGAAGAGGTATTGTTCGGATCTGCGCTTTTTCGCATTCTCGGGTTTCCCTAAAAAACCGCTGATTTTCAAGAAACTGGTTTCATTTTCAATGGGAAACAGCTTGTCGTTCAGCATGTTTCCGAAGATGTTGCAGATTCTTTGCTTGAAGTTGCTGGACTGCAGTTGCAGAATCAGTTTCCCA
>ONXT01000271.1 GCA_900321845.1 uncultured Bacteroidales bacterium
CTCACCAACCTGCTGGGCGGACAGGCCAGCAGCGCCCGCCTCAACGTGAGCATCCGCGAGCGACGAGGCCTCGCCTACACGGTAGAGGCCAACTACTCGCCCTTCACCGACAGCGGACTTTTCACCGTATATATCGGCTGCGACAAAGATGAGGTGGAAAGATGTATTGATTTGACTTATAAAGAATTGCAAAAACTCTGCACCCAAAAATTGGGCACCATACAGTTGCACACCGCACAGAAGCAGTTCATCGGACAATTGGCCATCACCAACGAGGCCAAACTCAACGAGATGCTCGCTATTGGGCGTAGTGCGTTGTATTTTAACGAGGTAGAGACTATTGAACGCTCGTTCCAAAAGGTGGAGTCCATCACCGCCGAACAGATTTTGGAGACCGCCAACCAGATTTTCGTGCCGGACCATTTCTCCTCGCTAATCTATACGAGACCTTGACATTGACCCAAAACAATCATACCATTATGAAAAGAACACTTACCATATTGTTGATTTCCAGTATTTTATGCTGTGGATGCCATCAAAAAAAGAGTGACCACGAAGCACAGCCAGCCCCCACGGCCGCAACCTTAAGTCTGGAGAGCGTGGCGACTTTCGCACGCATGCTGGAACAGTCGGTGAACAACGACAGCCCGGCACCGGACATGATTAACAACGCCTTCGACAAGACCGCATTCCGGGAGAAGCTTTCTCGCGACTCGGAGGTGGCCAGCGCGCTCGACTTGAATTTCGGGCAGGAGATTTTCAACGGGAACCTCAACTATGGCGACCGCGTGGCCGGCACTATCAACGGAGGCGGCGACTTCCGCTTCGACACCTGCTACCAAGCCGGCAAGGAATTCCATGTCGTTTTCCGCCTTTACGACACGCTCGGCGAAACGCATTTCGACGACTACACCGTTGCATTGAGAAACAACGAACTGAAAATCGTGGAAGGTTTCTCCTTTGACTACGGATGCAAACTCACCACCAAAATAGCCTCGGAAATCATGTACAACGCCTTGAAAACGATGGGACAGTTGGATGCTTCAGCCCAAACAATGGAAAAAATTGTCGAACTGAACAAGGCGGGAAAGTACGGGGAGATGATGACAATTCTGCAAGCACATCAGGAGTTGGCACTCCACTACCCTGCCTACAATCTTTATTACCTGATTGCCATCCGACACGCCTCTTCCAACTACATCGCCGACCTGCACAAGTTGCGCCAAACAGGGGTGAACGAGCGATTCATTCTCGCCCACGAGCTCTCCTACTACACAGAAACCAGTGATTTCGAAGCAATTACAAACACCATTGACTCCCTGATAAAATTCACGGGCGACGACCCCGTATTCTGCATCCAGGCCGCCAAGACCCTTAAAAACGCCAAACGCTATGAGGATGCGCTGCAATTCTACAACGTGGCGAAAGCTGGCATGCCCTACCTATGGGACATCTGGAAGGGCGAACTCGACTGCTACAGACGATTGAACGATGAAACGAAATTCAACTCCTGTCTGGAGGCCGGCAAACAACTCTACGGCCTCAACGATGCGGAATTAGCAGACATAAAAAAAGATGCCCGGTAGAGCATCTTTTTTTTATTTAAGTTAAAAGAACTTTATTTTTCTTCCGCAGGTTGTGCCTCCTGTTCACCCTCCAATTGTTTCTTTTGGTCTTCAACCAATTGTTTATCAATGAAGATACGGCCGCAGGCTTCGCAAACGATGATTTTCTTGTGAAGGCGGATGTCCAATTGGCGTTGCGGAGGGATGGTGCTGAAGCAACCGCCGCAAGCATCGCGCTCGATTTGAACGATGGCCAAACCGTTGCGGGCATTCTTACGGATGCGCTCGAAAGCGGCCAAAAGGCGCGGTTCGATTTTTTCCTTATATACATCGGCTTGGGCACGCAAAGCCTTCTCTTTTTCCTCGGTTTCAGCCAAAATCCCTTCCAGCTCACTCTGCTTTTGAACCAGAATTTCATTCAATTCATTCACTTGTTCCTCAAAGCCCTTGATAACCTTCTCCTCTTTTTCGCCGTCGCGGTTCTCCTTGACTACCTTGCCGCCTTTGATTGCCATGTTCTTCTCATCGATGGCAGCTTGGCACTTGCCTTTGTTCTTCTCGGCCAATTGAATTTCAAGGTTCTGATATTCAATCTCTTTGGTTAAAGATTCATATTCGCGGTTGTTGCGGACATTCTGCTGCTGTTCCTCATATCTTTTAATAAGGGCCTGGGCTTCTTCAATCTTGGCAGTTTCAGCCAGCAGTTTCGAGTGGATTTCCTTGATGTCCTGCTCATAGTTGGCGATACGGGTTTTAAGACCTTCGATGGCATCTTCGAGGTCACGGACTTCGTTAGGCAATTCACCGCGTTCAACAACTATTCTATCTATTTGTGAATCAACTTGTTGCAAATTATAAAGGGACAATAATTTCTGGGCGATGTTGAGTTCTTCCTGTTTTTGCTCAGCGGTTTCCTCATTTTTACGTTCAATGATGATTTCTTTGGTACCGGTCTCATTGGTAGAAACTTCTACAACTTCGGCAGCAATTTCGTCTGCAACAGCTTTCTTTCTTGCCATAAGATATTTTGTATTATATTGATTATTAATGTTATACTATTCCAATTCGCATTTTTTCAGTTTGCGAAAATGCAACGGCAAAAGTAACAAAATTTTCTTTTATCTCATTAAAAATTATTTCTTTTATAAATTGTTCGCTTTCGAGATGTCCGATGTCGGCAATCAGCATTTTTTTATCGGCTGTATGGAAGTCGTGATATTTGATATCGCCACTCACAAAAACATCAGCACCTGCGGCACGCGCAAGTCCAATCAGCGAACTTCCGCTACCGCCGCAAACGGCAATTTTCTGCACCGGTTTCTGCAAATCGCCGTAGTAACGCACCATTTTTACGCCGAAAATCTCCTTTAAAGAGTGCAGGAACTCTTGGGCATCAACAGGTGCAGGAAGTGTGCCAACACGTCCCAGCCCCACCGTGCGCGAGAGGTTTTCCAACCTGTAGATATCAAATGCCGGCTCTTCGTAGGGATGTGTCCGGTAAAGCGCCTCGACGACTTTTTTCTGCAAAAAGGCAGGGAAGACCAATTCAACCCGCTCTTCCTCAACGGTTTCCAGTTTCCCAGCCTCGCCGATGAAAGGATGGGCATCCGCTGCCGGACGGAAACACCCCTCGCCTTGCAGCTTGTAAGCGCAATGATCATAATCGCCCAACTTGCCGCACCCGACTTCAAATAGCGCGTCCTGCACCAGTTGGGAATGCGATTTCGGAACAAAGAAGGCGATTTTCTGTAAACCGGCGCTTTGCGGTTCCAACACCCGCACATCCTGCAGGTTCAGCTTGTCGGCGAACACATCGTTCACACCGCCCGGCGCACTGTCGAGATTCGTATGCATGGAATAGAGTACCATCTTGTGTTCCAATGCCTTACACAATATTCTCCCCACGCGGTCGGTGGGCTCGATTTTGCAGATGCCGCGACGGAGTATGAGCGGGTGATGTGAAATCACAAGATTGGCTCCGCGGGCAATCGCCTCGTCGATGGTTTCATCCGACATTTCAAAACAGACCAGCACCCCCGTGATTTCGCGGTTTTTATCCCCGCATTGGACGCCACAATTATCAAAATCCTCCTGATAAGAGAGAGGATATTTTTTCTCCAAAAAATCTAATACTTCCTTGATTTTCATAGTATCTGGGATTGATGAACAGTGAACGTTGATCTATGCACGGTTGTAAATCACAGATTGCAGTTCACGCTTTTACAAGCAGGCGAAAACGATGGCGACGATGCCGACAACGGCGCAATAGATGGCGAACCAAGCGAGATTGGCACGTTTCACAAGGCCGATCATCCATTTGCAAGCAAGAAGACCGGAAAGATAGGCGGCCACGAAACCGCAAATCAGGGCGGTGGCGGAGATTCCGGAGGCGGCAACGGAAAAATTCCCGCCAATCAAATCGAGGAAACATTCACCCAAAATCGGAATGATAACCATTAGGAAGGAGAACTGTGCAACCTCCTCTTTTTTAACCCCCATGAGCAAACCTGTTGCAATGGTTGAACCGGAACGGGAGAGTCCGGGAAGAACAGCCACCGCTTGCGCCAGACCAATCACGAAAGCGGAGCCGAAGCCGACGCTTTTCCGTTCCTTGAATTTCACGAACTTCGTAAGTGCCAACAAGATGGCGGTCACTAAAAGCATACATCCGACCAGCAGGATTCCATTTCCGAAAAAAGACTCTACTACGTCTTTAAAGAAAACACCCACAATGAGAACGGGAATCATGGAAACGAGGATTTTGCAAATGTACTGCGTTTCAGGATTCCATTCAAATTTGAAGAGCTTGGCAAAGAGATTCCAGATTTCCTTCCAGAGAATCGTAATGGTGCTGAGCACGGTAGCCGTATGCACGACCACCTCAAAGACGACATTGCCTGTCGCTTCGACTCCAAGGATTTCCTTACCGAGAACCAGATGACCGCTGCTGCTGACCGGCAGGAATTCGGTCAATCCTTGGACGATGCCAAGGATAATTGCTTCGAACCACTCCATGATTATTCAGCGGGGCTTTCTTGCGGTGTTTCCGTTGCCTCAGTGTTTTTCTTCTTGGACATCGGGTGCCACATAATGGCGAAAATTTCGATGACAAGGCCGAGCAGCATCAATATCGGGGCGACGACGAGGCGGCGGGTATCGAAGATGGCCTCGCTGAACTGTCCCGGATCTTCGGCCGCGCCTCCCGAAAGAGTGATGTAGCCGATGATGAGGATGACAGCTCCGATGATCATCAGAATATAATTAATCCCATGGAAAAGCGGTGCCGACGGCTTCGAATTTTCCTTTTTCCCGTAGGTACGACGAGTGGTCGTATTTTTCGCAGGAGTGCTTGATTTAGTTGTAATTACCTGAGCCATTATTGTTTATTCGTTGATTTTATTAGATTTTACAGATATAATTGGTCGGAGTTTATTTTGATGTATTTGTTCACATAGATGAAGGAGATGAACATGGTATAGAGGATGCTGAACACGAACGTACCGCAAAGGACAATGGTTATCGTGTTGACATCCAACACACTTAATATCTCCGGGGTATATGAATAGCCTAAATAGACGAGGAGTCCGAGCAAGACGACTGCGATGAAACCGCCCCACGTCCCTTGCACCAGTCCTTTGAAAACGAAGGGGCGGCGAACAAAACCGCGCGTGGCGCCAATCAGCAACAGACTCTTGATATTGAAACGTTTGGCATAGATATTCAGACGCAGGCAGTTGCCAATCAGCAGGAGGGAAATGAACATGAACACGGCACAGAAACCGAAGACGACCCATTGTATGGTTCTAAAATTCGTTTGCAGCGATTGAACGATGTCGCTGGCATATTCCACATCCTGCACCATCTCGTTCTGCTTGATTTGCTTAATCACCTTGTTCAGCGAATCTGCATTGTTGTAGTATTCGGGTTTGAGCGTCAGGATGATGGAGGCGTTTATCGGATTGGCGATGACCTCTTCGTAATTGTTACCGACGGCGGCCTTGGCCATTTCGGTATTGTCTTTTTGAGAGGATACTCGGGAGGTCTGCACGAAATCCTGAAGTTTCAGCTGGAGTTCGTAGGCGACGATGTCAGCCTCCTTCACGCCGGCGTCTTCGGAATAGAAGAGGACTTCCATCTCGAAATTCTTGCGGATTTCATTGATAAAACTGTTGGAGAAAAAGACGATCAGTGCCAGAATTCCAATGAAAAACATGGTCAGGGCGATGCTCAGGACGGAACTGAATGCCGAAAATGCCAAACGCGCTTTGGTGATTTTATCAATGGTATCGGGATATTTGCTCATAAAACTGTTTGGTTTTGCTTAAATCTCAGTACACTTTTTGA
>ONXT01000141.1 GCA_900321845.1 uncultured Bacteroidales bacterium
CAGCGAGAATTTCACTGTTTTAGTAGTCAGCACCGTTGGAATCAATGAAAACGGACAGAGCCTCATCACCATCTTCCCGAACCCGACAACCGACTTCATCAACATCAATCTGAACAATACAATGGCCACTCAAGCCGTTATTTACGATGTCTATGGCAAGAAAATCAACGAGGAAGCCCTGACTGAAACCGATAACAGAATCAACGTGAGCGAATTGGCCAACGGCGTTTATTTCATCAAGATTTTCAACGAAGGACAAATCGTCTCCACTACTAAATTCATCAAGAAATAAAAGATGACGAAAAAAGCCACCATCCTACTGATATTAATCGCTCTTACAATAAGCTTGTCCGCCCAAGATATTGTAACTATTGAAGAATGTCAGCGACTTGCTGTGGCTCAATCATCAGCAAACGTGCAGAAGGAATTCAACGAACAACTTCTGCACGTGAAGCTGAATGACGTTTCGTCCCATTATTATCCGACATTGGAAATCAACGGTGCCCTCGGGTACATTTCGCCGGTGCCGGAGCTGCCTGAAATCACACCGGGGCATATTGACATGCGCCACGATGTCTATAACGCCACACTCAACCTTCAGCAGGTTGTGTTCGACGGCTTGCAGGCAACGTACGGACGCAAGCGCGAAAGACTGCTCAACAAGACCGAGATCAACAAGTTGGACATCTCCATCAGCAAACTAAAAGAGCAGATCATCTCCATCTATCTGAACCTGCTCATCATCGACAAGCAAATCAACATCTTGTCGAATGTGGAGAACACATTCCAGGAGAAGTCCGACCAACTGTCCGCACTGCTGAAGGCAGGCGTCGTTTACGGGAACTCCATCGCGCAGCTGGATTTGGAAGGGCTGAAGATTCAGCAGCAGAAAGACGAGCTGCAAGCCACCCGCGAATCGCTGATTTCCTCGCTTTCCATCCTGACAGGCAAAGACTTGTCGAAGGCCACTTTCCAGATTCCGCAACTGCCCAAGGTTGAAAGCAACACCAATTCATCGCGATACGAATTCTCCATTTTTGAAAATGAAAAGGAGAACTTGGAATATCAGCGGAAGATGCACATCTCCAAGAGTTTGCCTAAAATCACATTCGTTGCGGCAGGCGGCTACGGACGCCCGACCTACAACCTCCTGAGCAACCGAGCCGACTGGTTTTATTTCGTGGGGATGAAATTCAATGTCCCACTCATCGACTGGGCCAAGACCAAAGGTGTAAGCGACATCATCACCCTCCAAAAGTCCATCCTCGAAAGTCAGGAGTCCGACTTCACCAAAGCGAATCAGATTGCCATTCAAGAGAAGTTGAACGAGATCAACCGAATTGAACACCTGCTCGTTCTCGACGAACAAATCATACAGAAATATCAGGAAATGAGGGAAACTGCCAACACTCAACTCCTAAACGGCACAATCACAACCATCGATTTCATCAAACAACAAAATGATGAGACACAGTCAGTGATGGCTAAAGAAGTACACAGCATCCAACTTCTGAAAGCCAAATACGAATTGATGGCGTTGAAAGGGCAGCTATAATCTTTGCGACTATGAATTTGCACAGATACAGACTTCGGCGGCATAAAGGCTCGCTTCAGCGCTTTCTTTTGCTGATGTGTTGTCTGTGTACATTCCATCTGTCAGCGCAAAAGCCGACACCTACTCTTATTCAAGGTTGCGCCCAATTCGCATGCGGGGAGGAAATCCGCCTGATTGCTTTCGACGACATGCTGACCTACCACAAAACCGTGGCCGCCAGCGACAAAATCGACAAAAACGGGAATTTCAAACTCAGTTATACCGTAGTCGAACCCACACTGGTACAGATTGCCATCCGGACATCCAAAGCCGAATTCTACATCGAACCAGGAAAAGAGTACCGCTTTTCTGTTGAAATGGATCCGCAACTATTTGATTTGCTTGATCCTATGGCATACGGAGGATACCTGCAAATCCGTTGCGAAAACATCGGCAAGGATGACATCAACTACAAAATCAACCGGTACGAGAGCGTAAGCAGCGACATCGTGGACTTTTTCTCGCCGAACATACTCAGCGACATCTCGCCCGCCCAATTCGACTCGATTTCCAAGGAGATTCACGCACGCTTCCCCATCGTTTATGCACCTGACCGTTTTTATGAATCATACATATATTATTCATACGCCTCCTTGGAACGCCTGCTTCTGCAAAAGGAGAAAGACTCCCTTTACAAAAAATATCTGGACAATGAGTATGTGCTTTACACCAACCCATCGTACATGAATTTTTTGAACGAGTTCTATGACCGTTACTTCGTTAAATCCACACATATTGCATTAAATGACTTGAAAGAGTGCATCAACAAAGAGGGACACGCCTTGGCACTCTTTAATCTGGTTGGCAAAGATCCCTTTTTAGTAAATGAAAGAATCAGGGAGATTGCGATGATTGAAAATTTAATGCAATTATTTGAAAACAAGGAATTTTACAGAGGTAACATCCTAAGAATCCTGAATGAGATGGCGCAAACCTCCCATTTTGAGGAACACCGCCGAATCGCCCGAAATGCGGTGGCAGAATTGCAACGTTTTAACAGCGGGACCTCGTTGCCGGACGCCAGAATGAAGGAAGCGAACGGCGCCGACTTCACACTCAGCAACTTCAAAGGCAAATGGGTGTATCTGCAATTCTTCAACACCAGCTGCCTAGACTGCATCCGTGAGATGACAATTCTCAAGCAATTGCAGGAAAAGTACAAGGACAACATCGTTTTCGTAAGCATCTCCACCGACTTCAACTTCGGCCATTTCATCCAATTCAAAGAAAAGTATCCCCAATTCGACTGGACTTTTGTGCATTTTAACGGCGAATACCAATGGCTGGACGACATGGGCATTACAACGCTGCCCGACAATATGCTGATTGCCCCCGACGGGAAACTCAGCAACCGCTATGCGCCCGACATCACGAAGGAACTGTCGATATATCTGGCGCGTCTATTCAAGGAGGAGGACGATTTGAGCACGCCGCTCAATCCGAACAAAGAGAAAAACAATTAAAACCACACGATGGAAATCACATTGATTATCGTAGCATTTGTGCTGATGCTCATCGGCTTGATTGGTGCGATAGTGCCTGGCATACCGGGCACCCCCATCAGTCTGGCAGGCCTGATTGTGCTGGCGCTCACGGAAAACATAGAATTTTCCGTTCCCTTTTGGGTGATAATCAGCATTATAGCTGTGGTCATCACAGTATTGGACTATATAGTTCCTGCTTTGGGCACCAAGAAGTTCGGCGGCACCAAGAAAGGGATGTGGGGCAGTACCCTCGGGTTGCTGGCGGGGATGTTCGTCATCTCCTTCGGACCGCTCGGATTGGGGGGAATCCTTGTAGGCCCCTTCATTGGCGCCTACCTCGGCGAGAAGATAGCGCACAACCCGCACCCGTGGAAAGCGGCGTTCGGCTCGTTCATCGGGTTCCTTGCCGGCACCCTGCTGAAAATCATTTTTGGAATCGTGGTCATTGTCATCGCTATTGTCGCACTCCTGAAATAGGGCGGACAAAAAAAAGGTGGAGACGAACTCCACCTGAACCATGTTTTTCATTTGAAGTGGCGGGATCGAGAATTGAACTCGAGACCTCCGGGTTATGAATCCGACGCTCTAACCAACTGAGCTACCCCGCCTGATTGAGGTTGCAAAAATACAACTTTTTTCGTATTGTTCAACGCATTGCAGAATAAATTTAATTCATTTGCAATTAATTCATTATCAATAAATAAGATGAAAGATGACAGAAAACGCCTAATAACCCAGCCAGGAAAAAGCCGGAATTTGGAAGTCGGTGAACAAAATCCAGCAACAAACATGGATGATTGCCAATTGCATATTTTTTTCTACTTTTGCCGAGCAAAATCATTGCACAAATGAAGAAGAAAATCATTTTAATCAGCATACCTGCGGCACTCGTGATCCTAACTGCCATCTTCTACTTCCTGATTCCCGTAATCGCCAAATCGTACATTGAAAAAAAGATTGATGAAATTCAAAAAGAAAAGAACATCACTCTGCAAGTCAACGAGATAGAAATCACCAAACACACGCTCTCCGGCATCATCGCCATCAACCTTAACGGCATCAGTGTAAAGTCGAACGAAGCCAAGGAGGCGTTCGCAAGCATCGACAAACTGCACACCGAAGTACAGGCATGGCGCGGATTCCACATCACACAAAACATCAATGAACTCAATGCCGACACCGTTTTTCTGCAAATCGTGAAGTCTGGCGACTACTGCAACTACCCCTTTTTACATGAAAAAGGCGAGAAGAAGACCTCCGCAGGCTATAACGAACGAGTCAGTGCACTTCTGAAAAAAATCGACAAATATTGTCCCAACATTCTGAGTATAAAGAAATTAGAAATCAAAACCGATATCGACAGCCTCCGCAACGACTACTCGATGCACGAATTGAACATCAAAAACAAGAAATTCAACGGGCTGTTAACCATATTAAAAGATACGACAGATGTGGTGCAGTCGCGATGGAATATGAAAGGAGCCATCGACAAAGACAACCAGACCTACAAAGGGGAAATCACCCTTCTCGATACTGGAAACGCAATTGCCGGACTACCTCTCCCCTACCACAAATTGAAAAATTCAGACATCAAATTCCAGAAAGCGGAATTCATCATGAATGTCAAAGAATCGACCAGCGAACACACAAAGCTGGCGATTTCAGGACACATTCGGAATTTGCAGTTCTACAACCGCTACGTGGCAAAAGAACCGATTCTGATTGAAACCACAGGCGGCGACCTGGACCTGTCGTTCTTCAAAAAAAGCATCCAAATCGACTCCACCTCCGAGCTACAACTCAACGAGGCCGTCATGCACCCCTATCTCTGCTATGACAAAAGCAAGAGCAAACACATCATCGTCAAAGTCAACGAGCAAAAATGCAACGCCCAAAAGCTGTTCTCCTCCCTACCCAAGGGGCTGTTCACCATCATCCCCCAAATGAAAGTGCATGGCAACATCGACTATCATCTGCTGTTCGACTGTGATTTCGACAATGTTGACAATTTGAAATTCGATTTCGGGATAGACAGCAAAGACCACTCTTTTGGGATTGACAAGGGGGCGGACCTCATCGCCCGGTTCAACGAGCCATTCGACTACATTTTTTACGACAAGCAAATCGATGCCGCTACGGGGGAAGAGGTCGAACTTGAGATTGTCGTTCCCATCGACAGTACACGCAACCCCTATTTCTGTTCCTTTTCACAAATCCCCATCAATCTGACAAACAGCATTTTAGTCAGCGAGGACCCTTCGTTTTTCCGGCATCGCGGCTACCTGAAGGATGCCATCCGCAATGCGATGATTGCCGATATCAAGGCGCACAAGATGATTCGCGGAGGCAGCACAATTTCGCAGCAATTAGTCAAGAACCTGTTCCTCAATCGAAACAAGGTCCTGACCCGCAAAATTGAAGAACTGCTGCTGGTTTGGATGATTGAGGATTATAACATGATTGAAAAAGAGAGGATGTTCGAGATTTACGTCAATATCGTGGAATGGGCTCCGCAAGTGATTGGCATCGGCCATGCCGCGGAATTCTACTTTGGGAAGAAGCCGAAAGAGCTGACGCTCAGTGAATGCACCTATCTCGCCACTTTGATCCGCTCACCCAAGTCCTACCGATACACTTTGGATGCGACCGGCGCAACCACGGCAAGCCGTCAGGCCGAACTTAGATTCCTTATGGATAGAATGAAAGAACGCGACCTCGTCACATCAGAAGAAGCCGCGTCCTTTAATCCAAGGGTTCAAACCCACATCGTGAGCGAAGAGTAACGCCCACGAAACAATAGGTCAACTATTTCTTTACCACTTTACGGGTAATGGTCTTCCCGTTTTCAAGATTTGTCAGGCGAACGAAATAAACGCCGGAAGACAGATTGTTGAAGCGGAGTGCATTGTTGCCGGCAACGATTTCTCCGTTATCGACCTCCTTGCCAAGCGCATCAACAACCACATACTGGCAAGCAGTTTCTGCGATGATATTCAGCACATTTTCAACCGGATTCGGGAAGAAAGTGAAGTTTTCAGGAACATTTTCATCGATTCCCACAGAGGTCAGCTGGGTAACCACAAGCGTGTCGCGGAAGTTGAGCCCATAGGCGAAACGCAGCGAAGCCGTGCGGGGCTGGTCTTCCTCATTCGCCGAAAGAGCGGTGACGGTAAAGGTACCGTCATACTCATCCGATTCGGGCGTAAGCTGCAGCCAGTTGGGAACCGTGCCCGCAATCACATGCCAAGTACCGGTGCAATTGACATGCACCGTGGAGGTACTGCCGCTCGCAGCCGCAAGGGTGACTTCATTTTCAACCACATTAAACGAACCTGCAGGCTGCGTGACATTCAGATTGATGAAATCGCCGCATGAGTTGGAGATTTGGATGATGGCAGTCTTGGGATTCGTAGAACTATTGGTCATTGTGGCCGTGAAAGTAAGCTGCTGGTCGTTGGTGCCGGACATGGGTGAAACGGTCAGCCAAGTGGCATTGGATGTAACGGTCCATGAGGTATTGGAATGAATCTGGGCCGTTGCCGTTGCATTCGGCGAATTGGGGATGGTGACAGCGGCAGGTGTAGCGGTGAGCGTAGAGGAGACACCGGCCTGGTAAAGAGAGGTGGTCGCTGCCGTTGCAGCCTCATTCAGTCCGAGGAAATTCACAGCAGCCATGCGCTGAACACAGGAAGTATTGCCCTCCGTAGTGTAGAAATAAAGCGTATCGAAATAATAACGGGCTGTGGTATCCGTATGGAGTCCCGTTGCACCATAATATGACAACCACGGGGCGGCGATATTCACTGTCCAGTCCATGTTGGAGGTGACATAGACAGGCAGCGTGTCCATGACGTCACTATCAAAGGTATTGTCGTCAACCGTCACGAGGAGAAGCGGCTGTACCCCGAGCTGGCGTATGATGACGGTGCGTGTCTGTCCGTTGGATGCGGTGATTGTCAGAACGCACTCACGCGGATCCACAGAGTTATTATAGTCATTGGCGACCACATTGATGACCACCGTTCCGCTATCGGAAAGCGGGGAAACAGTCACCCAGTCGCAATCGCAGGTGATGTACCAGGAAAGGTCGGAGTTCACTCTGAAAGTGCCGGTCGAGTTCGAGTCGGCGGACAATTCAACGAGGTCGGCCGTAACACCGATGTAGTTTTCGGCGCAATAGGTGAAAGAGATGGAGTCGCCGCCGGCCGACGAGATTTGATGGATATAGAGATCGTCGAAATAAGTACCATCCGTCAGGAACGGGCGCGGGTTGGTTTCACTGTTGAACGCGGAGCGCCCCAAATTGGAGCCGAAAGCCGCATTGTCCACATCTCCATCGGAATTAGGCGTTCCATTGCGGCGATAAAGATAGATCTCGTCAAAATTACTGGTTCCGTCGTAAGAGGAATTTCCCCAAAACCGATCATTTATCCTATAAATCAACAGACCTGAAGAGGGCAACGAAGTCTCATAATACTCGCTTTGATTGTTTCGATATTCCAAAACAAAATACTCGTGTTCGTTCGGTCCTGCGATTTTGTAGCAGTTATTGGTGGCTGAAGTGCCCAAGGCATGCAATGTATAGGTGCCACACTGGGTAATTTCCGGAATAGAGTCAAGCCATGTGCCGTACTCATATTTCATATAGGCGCCCATGTGTTGCGGCGGACGGGCGTTGTTCTGCATCAAGTCCCACGAGCCGACCGGAGAAAGGCTCGTCCCATTATAATAATGGTACAAATCCGGCGCGCCAAGCGTATGGTTCATTTCATGGCAAAGAGTGGAAACGCTGAAATAGTAGCTGTTGTCGGCAAGCTGGATGTTGTACTCCAACACACGCTTTCCATGAATGTAAGCGGCAGCAGACTGAGTGAAGAGAGTCCATTTGTGAGGCCAGAGCAAATCGTTCCAGTCGCCCACATTGCCGCGTATGACGAATACCACATTGTCCACGTAGCCGTCATTGTCGTTATCGATGTCCAAATCCGCGGGCACCATGCTTTCAATGTAGTTGATAGCTCGTTGGAGGAGCGGATGCTCGCGCGATGCCTGCTCACCATCCTGATAGCCAATGGTATTGGTGGAAGAATAGGGCTGGTAGTAGCCTCTCGGGTTCTCGTCCTGATACGAGAGAATGGTGGAGCCACTCGGAGCCGGATAGAAATAGGAATTGATGGTAAGCTGATTATAGGTGGCCGATCTGAAATAGGACTTCATTGACTGATAATTGCCTGTGGAATCATTGAACATGCGATTCACGACACCCGCATTATTTGTAAAGTTGCTTTCTCCGGCGAAACGGATAAAGACCACAATGTTGTTGATAGTCCCGTGGTTGAGCTGCGAATAGTCGGAGCGAGTGCGGCTACGGGTCTGGCCGGCGCTTTCACGTGCCCGACGTTTAGCCAACCATTCATCGGCAGTGATGTTGAGATAGGGCACCAGACCGACAGAAGCGGGATTGACACGGTCCGGAATGAACGATGTGGGGACCAGTTGCCCTTCGATTTTGTCGGCATAAACAAAATAGCCCGTTGCCGGATCAAGAACGATGGTATATCCTTCCGCATCGTGCAAATAGTGGTAATACTCATCCCCAGTTGCAAAGCAATGGAGCGTGTCGCCATTTGGCTGGATTAAGGTTTGAGGTACATTTTCAAGATACGCAGCGCGCAAAGGGAAGAGCGTGCTGAGCAGCAATGCAAAAATCGGGATAAGTTTCTTAAACATCTGATTGATTATTAATTTGTTATAAAAAATTTTCCTTTCTAAAAACAGGTTGCAAAATTAGTAAAAAAATTCAATCCCTGCATTGTCTGGCAAAACTAAATGGAGGGTAGGTTATAGTCGCTCATTTCACCAATCATAAAACAAAAAAACGGAATCGTCAGAAGGCGATTCCGTTTCATCAGTGATGAAGCCATAATTATTTAACTTCAATGGTTTGGGCCAACTGTTTTTTCTCTTCAATCGTAACCTTCGGCAAAGTAACCGTCAAAATGCCGTTTTCAACTTTAGCCTCAATGGCTTCCTTGTGGATATCATCCGGCAAAGCGATCAGCTGGCGGAATTGCTCGGTAGAAAATTCGCGACGCAAGTAATGACGCTGTTCGTCCTTATGCTCATTCTTGTTCTCCTTAATCATCTCCACCACCAGGTTGTTGTCGGTGTCGATAGTCAGTTGGACATCCTCCTTCACCAAACCCGGCACGCTGAACTCCAACTGATAGTCGTTTTTGTTTTCAATTACGTTCATTCTTGGCGTTGTGTCGGCCACATTGCTCCAGTTCCAATCCAAAAAATCATTGAACAGAGCAGGCATGAAATCTTGGGATTTTCTCATTAACATAGTAACCTCCTATTTTAAATGGTTGTTTTTAATTTGTTTTTTGCCCTCGCTTTCGCGAGAACGTCGTAAGGAATCGCAAAATGCGTACCAAGTCCGCAAAGTGCAAAAATGTCTGTAAAAAATGACAATTTGACACCATTTTGCTGACTATTTTTCAGTATTTTTGCAACCTCAAAATCAAACCTGCAAAACATTATAATCCAACCACAATGAAAGTTTTAGTGCTTGATTTCGGCAGCCAATACAATCAATTGATAGCCAGACGCATTCGCGAGTACGGTGTATATTCCGAACTTCTCCCCCACACCATTACTGCGGAAGAAATCCGCAAGATGGGCGATGTGGACGGCATCATTTTCAGCGGCGGGCCCAAGAGTGTTTATGCGGAGGACGCCTTCTTCTGCGATGAAAACATCTTTGAACTCGGCATCCCCATTCTCGGCATCTGCTATGGAATGCAGCTGACGGTCAAGCATTTCGGCGGCGAAATCTCCCGAGGCACTACCAAAGAGTACGGCAAAATGGCCATCCACCTTCAAAACGGATGTCCTCTTTTCGCCGAACTGCCCGAAACGCAGGATGTATGGATGAGCCACGGCGACCACGTTTCGCGCCTTCCAGAGGGGTTCCAGTTGGCGGCGAAATCCGACAACGGACTGATTGCCAGCGCATTCGATGCGAAACGCAAGTTCTATTTGGTACAATTCCACCCCGAAGTCCATGGCAGCGTGTACGGCAGGGAAATCCTCCAGAACTTTCTGTTCCGCGTGTGCCAAGTGAAGGCTGACTGGACCATGGAGAGCTACATCGACATGCAGGTGCAAAACATCCGCGAGCAAGTGGGCGACCAGAAAGTGCTGTGCGGCTTGAGCTGCGGCGTGGACTCCACCGTGGCTGCCGTGCTGATTCACCGCGCCATCGGCGACCAACTCACCTGTATGTTCATCGACCACGGCCTGCTACGCAAGGACGAGGGCGACCAAGTGATGGGAATGTGCAGCAACTTGTTCGGAATCAACGTAGTACGCATCGATGCGAGAGAAAGATTCCTCACCAAATTGCAAGGAGTGAGCGAGCCCGAACGCAAGCGCAAGATCATCGGCAACGAGTTCGTCTATTGTTTTGACGAAGAGTGCAAGAAGCTGGGAGAATTGCCCTTCCTCGCCCAAGGCACGCTCTATACCGACGTCATCGAATCGGGCACTGCCACCGCACAGACCATCAAAAGCCACCACAACGTGGGCGGGCTTCCCAAAGACCTGAAATTCAAGTTGGTAGAACCGCTCAACAAACTGTTCAAGGACGAGGTTCGCGTGTTGGGCGAAAAGCTGGGCATTCCTTCCAATATCGTCTGGCGGCAACCCTTCCCTGGCCCCGGACTGGCCATCCGCATCATCGGAGACATCACGGAGACGAAACTGCACATCGTGCGCGAGTCGGACGCCATCCTGCGCGAGGAGATTGCCAAGGCACACCTCGACCGCTCCATCTGGCAGTACTTCACGGTACTCACCAACCTGCAGAGCGTCGGCGTGATGGGCGACGAGCGCACCTACGACTACGCGCTGGCCATCCGCGCCGTCAACTCCATCGACGGCATGACCGCCGACTGGGCGCGCATCCCCTTCGATGTCCTTGAGGTCATCTCGCGCCGCATCGTCAACGAAGTGAAGGGCGTGAACCGCGTGGTCTATGACATCACCTCCAAACCGCCCGCGACGATTGAGTGGGAGTAAAAACCATAATTTTCATCCCACCCATACATCATATCTAAAAAAACTGTACTTTTGCACCGTTGTTTCCTTGCGGAGCGGATAGTTCTTCTCCAAAACCAACAACAGACATAATTTATTAATAATCAATCTAATCCAAAAGAATTTCTAATGGAAAAGAGAATCGGAAGCATCAGCATCCTCATCAGCCATCGCGACATTGTTCCCCAAGTGAACGAGCTTCTCTCGGAGTTCGCCGAAATGATTTTGGCCCGCCAAGGACTTCCCCTGCGCGACA
>ONXT01000218.1 GCA_900321845.1 uncultured Bacteroidales bacterium
CCCAACCTCGTTTCCCTCCCTCGGTCGGTCTTGGGCGCGGTCAGCTACTCCGCCTTCAGTTCTCTTTTTTACAAATGTGGCAAAATCTTTTCATCAAAGATAAGGCAGTTGAATACCCCGATGATTGAGAGGATAAGGTATCCCATATCACTTCGCCATTTCAGTGCTACGAATACAATCGGCAGGATTATCACCGCATACCCCAATATTCTTTTTGCTTTTGTGCTCATATCATTTCCTTTTGACATTACAAATATAATACAATTATCGCAAATGCTGTCAGTTTCGGCGCAGCATCGGCAGCCGACCTTGCGCCTAATGGAAAACCCCCGACAAGCAGGGGCTATCTTTAGCATTTTTGCCTGGAAATCGGTTTTATTGCCAAAAATGTATTACTTTTCTTCCTGTGCTTTTTCATACTCTTTCATAAGGTCAAGCAGGAAACTGAACACATCGGCCTCGTTTTCCCAGCCTCCGTCAAGGACATCGCACCACGCAGGGTCGCAAAGCCACTTCGGAGATTTTTTGTCTTCGGGGTCATAGTTCGGATTCTTGTAATAAACAAAACTCTCGAACCAATTGTTATTGTCCACATACACGCGTTCATCGTTCCATGCCTTTCCATTGTGGAAAAGTTCCACAAGTTCTTCGGGAAACTGTGAGGACGCTCTATAGGATTCGTCATTGAAAACCACACGGACATCTCCTGCAACCCTGATAGAAACATAAAGACCGTCAGTTTCAAGGCTGGCAACTTCCTGACCGCTGTCGAGTTCCATTGAATCGTTTACACCGAGAAGAAAATCGGCTACTGAAAAATCGTATTTCATATCTTTGTTTCTTGGTTTATACAAATGTAGTAATAAAATCCCAGACATACTCCACCAAGGCGCAACATCGGCAGCCGCCTTTGCGCCTAAAAAGAAACGGAATGGCGTCCCACTCCGTTTCAGAAAAAGTCGGCTTCGAGCGGTTTTATCTCTACCTCATTACCCCAAAGGGCAAGCCCGGTGTCAAGCTTCGACTATATTTCAAACATATCCCTGACCATACTCTCAAGGTCTTTCGCTGTCTTAACACCCCTCCGCCTGAACTCCTCATTCAACTGCCTTGTGGTTACATACTTTGAGCAAGCGTAATATTCAGACGGATAGGATACTTCAATCACCCTGAAAGTGCCTGTCTTCCAATCGTAGTCACATTCCCCCTCCCATGTGGCGTCTCCCGTACAGAAAGGATATGCACTGGAGCGTAAAGCAACTACCTCTGCGTGTGCTTTGAAACCCAATTTCTTTGCAGTATCGTTGATGAACTTTGCGAAAACTTTGCTAACTTGTACTTTCATAGTGTGTTCCCTTGTTTGCATTACAAATATAGCCAATTTCTTTGAAAGGGCGGTCTTGTCTGGCGCAGCGAGGGCAGCCTGCCTTGCGCCTGAAAGAAAACCCGGGGGTTAGGTTCGGCATTTGATTTATTTGGTTTAAACTATCTTTTATATTTGAGTTTTCTTCTTACTTTTCTTTTATTTTCTGCAATTGATTTTTTAATTGCTTGTTTCTTCTGCTCTTTATTAGGAATATTGGGCCTTGTATTAAGAATATTTCTAAGAACTTTCTCATCAACCCAATAATATTCAGTTGGATAATTGTCTGGCCAAATTTCTTTAACTAAAACATAATCCTTTATATATTCTTCCCACCTTGATTCATAGTCTCCGTCATATCTATAATCAGCGTTAAAATAAATGCGATGCCAATTTCTAATGTGACAGATAAAACTAATAAGTTCATGAGTAGATAACTTTTTAAGGTCGTCCTCCTCATAAAGAAAATTTTCGATATTATGTTTAATTCCTAAATATATCATTTATTATAGCAGTTCCCTTGCTTGTGTTACAAATATAACCAATCTCTTTGAAAGCATGGTGCCGTTGGGCGCAGCAAGGGCAGCCTGCCTTGCGCCCGAAAGAAAACCCCGAGAGCAATGCCCCCCGGGGGAAACCAAAAAACATCAGTCGATATACCCGAGAAATCTCGTTTCATACACTCCCCAGCCATCGGCTATATACCAATCATGGGCTTTCTGCTCAGCCTCTTCCTCCGAGGAGGCCACGATGATTTCTTTTCTCGTTCTGCTTTCGTGATAGGGAAGCCCGAGGACAAAAAGTGTCACTTCGTACTTTCCCGCCTTTGTCTCTGGCTCATAGGTAAGGCCGAGAAAATGCTTTGCAATTTCAAAAGTGTCTGCGTAGGGGTTTTCCTCAATGAATTTCCCCAGTTCTTTTTCAATAAATCCGTCTCTTGACATAGTGTATTGTGTTTTGGTGTTTGCCTATTTGAAAATCGCCCAAAAATCAAGTTTGCAGACCAGCTCATCAACCTTGTTGCCCACCCTTTGGGCGAGTTCCCAAGCACCCTCATCAACCACTCCGTTTTCATCCTCGAAAACCTCTCCGTCCGCACACCAATCAACGAACCTTTCAGTTCCCTGCTCCAACTCAATGTCATTGTAGAGCATATTGGTAATCTGATTTGCGACTTTCTTAATTTGTTCCTTTGTGTAATGCTTAACCATAGTGTTTGTTCTTTTACATAACAAAGATAAGAAAAATCTCTTCCAGACCAGCGGACAAGGCGCAGCATCGGCAGCCGACCTTGCGCCACAAAAAAAAACGGAGGGTATCTCACGACAGCCCCCGTTATCCCTTATCTAACCCTATCTAAAATCTTATTCTTCTTCGTGTTCGTGCATACGGACTTCTTCCTTGCCGAAGAAAGCCTGCTCGAAAGTGGTTTTGAGGTTCCGCCTTTCCCACTTGTCCTTGATGTTGTAGGTGTGGATTACAAGCGGCTCGCCTTTGAGGATACAGACCATGAAGTCAATGCCGAGGGTTTTCCTGCCGTATTCAACGGATTCAGCCATACCACAG
>ONXT01000008.1 GCA_900321845.1 uncultured Bacteroidales bacterium
CTCGATGATCTTCAGCTTGGTGGAGACTTTGCTTCCGCCGATGATGGCGGTGAATGGCGGCCGCGCGTTGTTGAGCACTTTATCCAGATTCATCGCCTCCTCGTACAGCAGGTAGCCGGCATAGCAGCTGCCGGGGAAGAACTTGGCGATGGTGGCGGTGGAAGCGTGTTCGCGGTGGGCGGTACCGAAAGCATCATTCACATAAATATCGCCCAAACGAGCAATCTGCTTGGCGAAATCCACATCGCCAGCCTCCTCTTCTTTGTGAAAACGCAAGTTCTCCAACAAAGCGACATCGCCCGGTTTCAAAGCAGCCACTTTCTTGTCCACATCGGCATCCAGAACATCGCCTAAGAATGTGACGGGTTTTCCAAGCACTTCACTCGCTTTGGAGACGATATGCCTCAGCGACATCTTGTCGTTCGCCGCGCCTTTCGGGCGGCCGAGATGTGACATCAGGATGGCGATGCCGCACTCTTCCACAATGCGATTCACTGTCTGTTTGGTCCGGATGATGCGCGTGGCATCGGTAACTTCCAATTGTTCGTTCAACGGGACATTGTAATCAACGCGAACGAGAACTCTTTTGCCTTTCAAGTCGGCTTGACTGATTGATTTCATAATATTGATGATTTTGTTGATTTGTTTTTGTAAAAAATTGGTAGAACACATCACCTCCTACTCACTAAAGGTTCGTGTGTCGTAAAACGACATGCACGTCGGGGTATTTTTTTTGCAGATGATCGGCGGTGGATTGTGCAAAATAAACCGAGCGGTGCTGACCGCCAGTGCACCCGAAATTGATGCAAAGGTGAGAGAATTTCCGTTCCAAGTAATTGTCCACCGACATATCGACGATGGCGAAAACGTGTTGTTTGAATTCATGCACGGTATCGTATTGTTCCAGATAGTCCTTCACGGCTTGGTCGCGGCCGTTCATTGTCTTATAGGGTTCCAAGCGGCCGGGATTGGGCAGTGCGCGACAGTCGAAGACAAAGCCGCCGCCGTGCGTGCTGTTGTCCTGTGGGATCCCTTTTTTATAAGAAAAACTGCTTACCACCACTGTTAATTTAGCATCATCCATCGATTCAACGCCCTCCAGCCGGCCGCCCCAATCGATTTCCGTGATGTGGCGCAAAGCAGATTTCAAGGCAGGGATTTCTATCGTAACTTTGTCATTATCAAGAATATATTTAATATTTGCAACGGCAAACGGGATGCTTTGCAGAAAATGAGATTTCTTCTCATAATAGCCGCGATAGCCGTAGGCGCCCATCGCCTGCATGATACGAATCAACACATAGCCGTAATAATGTCGGATGGTTTCGGCACGATCGATCAGAATATGCTTTTGCAGTTCATCCAAATAATAGTCAAGCAGTTGCGCACGAATTTCTTCTGGAAGGTCCGCTTTGGCATCGTAGAGCAGCGAAGCGACGTCATACTGTAACGCACCTTTTCTTCCACCCTGATAATCAATAAAATAGATTTCATCATCCTTAATCATGATATTGCGCGACTGGAAATCGCGATAGAGGAAGAAATCGCAGTCGGCCTCCAAAAGGAAGTTGATGAGGGTGTTGAAGTCATTTTCCAGTGCCTGTTCATCGAAAGGGATATGGGCTAATTTCAGGAAATAGTACTTGAAATAATTCAAATCCCACTGCATCGACTGACGGTCGAAGGCGAAACGGGGGTAGCAGGCGGAGAAGTCGAAATTCTTTTTTCCGCACAACTGCAGAAGCGGAAGTTGTTGAAGCACTTTACGGTAAAAACGCAGCACCTCTTCAGGCACATCCGCGCCGCTGCGATGTGAAACGAGATAGGAATAGAGCGTTTCGTCGCCCAGATCCGTAAGGAGGTAGTACTGTTTGTTCTTGCTGACAGCCAACACTTCAGGCACACGGATTTTTTCGTTCAAAAAGAAATCGGTGAAGACGAAAAAGGCGTTATTCTCTTGTAAATCAGAGTTGTAGGCAGCCATAAGTGTGGAGCCGTCCCTCAAGAATACGCGGGTATAAATCCGGCTGGAGCCAGACTGCGCAATTCTTTCCGATTTTAGAATGGGAATGTGCGTGTATGAATTGGTTAATCGAACAATTTCATTTTCTTCAAAAGCCATAATAATTATTATATTGGTGAGAATGTCGGCGAACAAATCGTGATTGCAAAATTACGCAATTTTATTGAACTTTTGAGCTGTTCATAAAAATGTATTTCTTTTCGGGAAACGGGAAAAAACGAAGCAAAAAAAATGGTACTTTTGCACTCCCAAAAAACCAACATTTCAACCTTTTAAAATTTCAAATCAATGAAACATTTCGGAACTATTTCCCGCGGTATCCGCACCCCCATCATTACCGCCGGAGACAATCTGCCGCAAATCGTTTGCGACTCTCTCGTTGCCGCTATCAATGAAGGCAACCTAACGATTAACGACCACGATGTCGTCTGCATCACGGAAGCTGTTGTGGGCATTTCGCAGCGGAATTTCGCCACTGCCGACCAGATTGCGAAGGATGTGCAGAATCATTTCGGGAAAGATGCAACCATCGGTCTTATTTTTCCCATTTTAAGCAGAAACCGCTTCTCAATGTTGTTACGTGGAATCAGCCGCGGAGTGAAAAAAATATACATCCAACTCTCCTATCCGGGCGATGAAAAGGGCAACAAGCTTGTGGATGAAGAGACCTTCTTCAATTCAAATGTCAATCCTTACACGGATGTGTTCACCGATGCGGAGTTCAAGAAGATTTTCCCGAACACAGTACACGAGTTCACCGGCGTTGACTATATTCAGTACTACAAGGAAATCTGCGAGTGCGAGTGTGAAATCATCCTCGCCAACGACCCGCGCGCCATTCTGAAGTTCGCCGACAACGTGGTGGTTGCCAGCATCCACACCCGCCATCAGAACAAGAAGGTGCTGGAACGCAGCGGCGCCAAGAAAGTGATCGGCCTCGATGAGATCCTCACCCACAGCGTGGACGGCTCCGGCTACAACGAACAATTCGGCCTGCTCGGTTCCAACCTACTGAACGACAACGGGGTGAAGCTCTTTCCGCGCAATTGCCAAGAGCTTGTGGACGAGGTGCAAAAACGCCTTTTCGATATCTACCACAAAAATGTGGAAGTGATGGTCTATGGCGACGGTGCCTTCAAGGACCCGCAAGGCGGCATCTGGGAACTCGCCGACCCCGTGGTCTCCCCCGCCTATACCAAAGGGCTCATCGGAACACCGAACGAACTGAAACTGAAGTACTTGACCACCAACGACCTGACAGATTTGCAGGGCGAAGAACTGGAAGCGGAAGTCGCTCGCCGCATTAAGACGAAGGACAAGAACCTGAAAGGCCAAATGGCCACCCAAGGCACCACCCCGCGCCAACTCACCGACCTGCTTGGCAGCTTGGCCGACCTCACCTCCGGCTCCGGCGACAAAGGCACCCCGGTCATCCTGATCCAGAACTACTTCCAAAACTGGGCCGACCGCTAAGCCACACGCCGGGATGCAAATCCAACACCACCTCTCCCTACCCGTCCGGTTGTTGAAACTTTCAAACAACTAATTACACGGAAAGAGAATTAGGTGATAAAAAAATAGTACTTTTGCACACGAAGAAACCAAGTCGTCAATGAAGCACAAATTGTTGAAAAACAACCTCTTAGATCGCATCAATGCTTCCGCATCCGCCTTCATTGTGCGCTTCAAAATCAAAATTTAATGAAATCACGCCCCTCTGGTGCCAATACAGAGGGGCTTTTTGTATCATATCCCGACATTGTCTTATTAAATAATCAAATGAAGAGAATCCTGCTTATAGCCACAGCCATACTGACAGTTTTTTCAGTGAAAGCCCAAGTGAACTTGCAACTGCATTACGATTTCGGCCGCCACCTATACACCCGCACACACGACAACCGCGCAGACCTCAGCGCCCAAACGGATGAGAATGGCGACCACATCAAAGGCAGCGGCCGCATGTACCTGACCGCCACCACCGAGATGTTCAAACCCGACAAGTTTGGCTCCACCTTCTTCTTCATTGATTTAGACTTCAATGACCGTATGAACGGCGCCTATTGGGAAATCGCCCGCGAACTCTGCTTCTGGAACCAGAGCAAAGTCAACTGGCTCTCCATCCACCTTGAATACAACGGCGGCTTCAATGCTTATGGCCCCTCGTACGATGGGTTCAACTACCCCGGCACCAAGTATAACGACGCGTGGCTGTTCGGACTGACCTATTCCGGGCACTCCGCCGACTTCTCCAAAACATGGTCGATTTCCGCCATGTACAAACTGATTCCCAACACCGTGAACATGGATGGCAAAAAAGACATCCACAACTTCCAAATCACGGGCGTGTGGGGCATCAACTTCGCCAAAGGCAAGAGCGGCAACTACTGGTGCACCTTCTCCGGCTACTTCGACTTCTGGCGCCAATGGCGGCCTTGGCAAATCCATGCTTACAAAAACCCCACCGACTTCAAACAGGGCACCCAATTCATTTTCATGGGTGAGCCGCAATTCTGGGTGAACTTCAACGCCATCGAGTGCTTCGCCAAAAACGACGTAAACCTCAGCATCGGCACCGAGGTGGAAATCTCCAACAATTTCATCGGCACCGGCGGTTTCTACGCCATCCCGACAGTCGGAATCAAGTGGACATTCTGATGAGCTGCAAACGAAAAGTTGGAGGAATAGATAAAAGAACAAATAAACAAATAAACAAATAAATAAAGAATACGACATGTCCGATTTACGCACCGCATTGACATTTGACGATGTTTTATTAATTCCGCAGAAATCCGAGGTTCTGCCTTCGGAAATCAGTCTGAAAACCCATTTGACTGCAGACATCCAGCTCAATGTCCCAATCACCAGTGCTGCGATGGATACGGTGACCGAGTCGCCGATGGCTATCGCGATTGCCCGTGAGGGAGGGCTGGGCTTCATCCACAAGAACATGAGCATTGAGGCTCAGGCCGCCGAAGTGGACCGCGTGAAACGCTACGAAAGCGGTATGATTACCAATCCGATTACGCTCACCACCGAAAGCACCCTCCGCGATTGCCACGCACTGCTCAAACAGTACAAAATCAGCGGACTGCCAATCGTTGACAAAAACAACCTGCTGGTGGGCATCATCACCAACCGCGACATCAAATACCTCGAACCCGACGATACCAAAGTGACCGAGGTAATGACCTGCAAGAACCTCATTACAGCCCGCATCGGCACCTCGCTTGAAGAGGCCAAGCACGTGCTGTGGGAACACCGCATTGAAAAACTCCCCATCGTGGACAAGGACAACCATCTGGTAGGGCTGATCACGAGCAAGGATATCGACAACGTGGTGAACTACCCCAACGCTTGCAAGGACAGTCGCGGCCGTTTGCGCTGCGGTGCTGCCGTGGGCATTGGCAAGGACATGCTTGACCGCGTGGACGCCCTGGTCGCCTCAGGCGTGGACGTCATCGGCGTGGATAGCGCACACGGGCACTCCCGCAATGTCATCGAGGCCGTGAAAGCCATCCGCCAAGCCTACCCGACGCTCAACATCGTAGCCGGCAACATCGTTACCAAGGAGGCTGCCGAGGATTTGACTAAGGCGGGTGCCAACTGCGTGAAAGTAGGCATCGGCCCCGGCTCCATCTGCACCACGCGCGTGGTGGCCGGCGTGGGCATGCCCCAACTCTCCGCCGTGTTGGAAGTGGCCGAGTACTGCAAAGGCAAGGACGTTTACATGATTGCAGACGGCGGCATCAAGGCCTCTGGCGACATCGTGAAAGCGCTGGCTGCCGGTGCCGACCTCGTCATGCTGGGCTCACTGCTCGCTGGTTGCTCCGAAAGCCCGGGCGAAGAGATTGTGTATCAAGGCCGCCGCTTTAAGGTATATGTCGGCATGGGCTC
>ONXT01000283.1 GCA_900321845.1 uncultured Bacteroidales bacterium
AGCGCGACGCCAATGGCAACTGGCAGGCCCCTGTCAACCTCGGTCCGACCATCAATACCAAGGGCAACGAGCGTTCCCCGTTCCTGCATACCGACAGCAAAACTCTTTACTTCTCTGCCGCCCCCACCCGCGACGGTACGGCCGGCCATAGTGGATTGGGAGGTTTAGACATATTCTATTCCAAACTGGGCAATGACGGCAAATGGCAGAAACCTGTCAACATCGGCTATCCCATCAATTCTGAAAATGATGAAACCGATTTCTTCGTCAGCCTCGATGGTACAACAGCCTATTTTTCATCCAATAATCTGGATAGCAAGGATTGGAACATCTACTGTTTTGAACTTTATGAGGCTGCTCGCCCTAAAAGCATGATTCTGGTGAAGGGCGAGGTGAAAACCGATGACCAGGAAATGGCCTCTGCAACTGTACAGCTGCTTGATAACGAATCGAATGTGGTGGCAAGCACAACAGTGAATGAGAGTACGGGTAAATACGCCCTCGCCACCCACGTCTCCGATACGGCAGAAACTCAGAAACTGGTCCTGACCGTCAAGCAGGAGGGCTATGCCTATGATACTAAGTTGATTACAGTCAAGAAGGAGGAAGCAAAGGTGGTGACTTCCGATGCGGAGGTGAAGAAGATTGAGGTGGGAAAGGTGTGTGAACTGCACGACATCTATTTCGCCACCAACTCTTCCACTTTGACTAATGAAAGCAAGCGCCTGATTAATCTTTTTGCTGACTTTTTGTTTAATAATCCTACGGTAAAGGTTGAAATTCAAGGACATACGGATAACATCGGCAATGATGACGACAATCTGCGCCTTTCGGAGCAGCGCGCACATGCCGTTTATAACTATTTGGTTGAGAAGGGCATTCCGCAAAATCGAATCCGCTATAAAGGGTATGGCGAGGCCAAGCCGATTGCGACGAATTCCACAGAGGAGGGGCGCGCCAAAAACCGTAGAACTGTTTTCTTGATTTATGAGCGATAGCAATCACTTATCCGTTCTGCCCAAGAAGCCTCTGTTGGAGGGCAGGAATTTTTTCGTACAACTGATTTTCCTTGTTCTGTTTGTGCTGTTGGGAACCATTGTGTTTTCCTCTGCCGGGCTTCTGGTCTCGTATCTGATTTGGGGCGCAAATGTGGCCGAACATCCCACCGCCGACTATTATAGGCTCCTGCAGGCTTTCAATGCGGTTGGCACCTTTTTGATTCCCGCGTTGTTGTTTTCGTACGCGCATTATCACCGCTGGTTCACCTATAGCCAAGCCGACTGTGCTGTTAATGATGCGAGAAAGTATCTGTATGTCAGTTTGTTATCTATTTTTCTGATTCCTGTTGTCGGCTTGGTGGCAACGCTCAACGGCATGATTCACCTGCCGGATTTCTTGGGTGGTTTGTCGGCTTGGATGGCGGAAGTGGAGGCGGAGAGCAATTCGATTTTGGAAACCATCATTGGCGAAAAGGGCGCGAGGGCTTTATTGCTCAACATCTTGATTTGCGCCGTTTTCCCCGCCGTTTGCGAGGAGTTTTTCTTCCGGGGAACCTTGCAGCCGATTTTCAGGAATTGGTTTCACAACAAACATGCGGCGGTTTGGGTTACCGCCATCATTTTCAGCGCAATCCACCTGCAATTCAGCGGCTTTTTCGCTCGATTGCTCTTGGGCGCATACTTGGGCTACCTCTTCGTATGGAGCGGGTCTTTGTGGCTGCCCATCCTTGCGCATCTGCTGCACAATTCTATATCGATTGTGCTTCCTAACGTTATCGCATATTTTAATCTGCCCGTCAGCGAGAACGCGCCTTTGCCGCAGCAGTTGCCGCTTGCCTTGATGTGCGTTATCGTATCTGTCGGACTGATTGTGGTGCTTTACCGAAGGAGAGTTTAGAGCGTCAGAGTCTATTTCAACTGATCCAGGTACTGCTCGATGGTGGTTTGAAGTCCTAAATAGATGGCGTCGCAGATGAGTGCGTGCCCGATGGAAACCTCCAGCAGGTTGGGAATGTGCTGTGCGAAATACTTTAGGTTGACCAAGGATAGGTCATGGCCGGCGTTGATGCCGAGCCCTTGGCGGTTGGCCTCTCCGGCGGCTAAAACGAAATCGCGGATGGCGGCTTCAGGGTTGTCTGGATAGTTGCGGGCGTAGCTTTCAGTGTAGAGTTCGATGCGGTCGGTGCCAGTTTTGGCGGCATTTTTCACCATCTCCACGTTGGCATCCACGAAAATGGAGGTGCGGATGCCGTCCTTGTGGTAGCCGTCAATCAATTTTTTGAGGAAATCCTGATGTTTGATGGTGTCCCATCCGGCATTGGAGGTGAGTGCATTAGGCGCATCGGGCACCAATGTTACCTGCGTCGGTTTGACTTCGTGAATCAGTTCGTTGTACCTGTCGGAGGGATAGCCCTCGATATTGAATTCCGTGGTGACGATTTTTTTCA
>ONXT01000027.1 GCA_900321845.1 uncultured Bacteroidales bacterium
ATGTTGCGGCAGCAGATTAAGAAGTGGACCGGCATTCCCGTCAGCATCGGGGTGGCGGCGACCAAAACCTTGGCGAAGGTGGCGGGACATTACGCCAAGAAGTTCGCCGGCTACAAGGGCGTCTGCCTCATCAACAACGAGCGGAAACGCGAGGTGGCGCTACGGCGGCTTCCGATTGAGGAGGTGTGGGGTATTGGCCGTAGATATTCTAAAAAGTTGATGGATAGCAATATAGGAAGTGCGTGGGACTTTACGCAGATGTCGGAGATGTGGATTCGGAAGAATTTTTCCATCAATGGTGTGAAAACGCGTAAGGAGTTGATGGGGATTCCTTGTATGGAGTCTTCCGAAGTGGAGACGAAGCAGAGCATCTGCACCAGCAGTTCGTTCGGGGAAATGGTGGAGGGCAAGGAGGAATTGCTCTCATCCATCGTGCATTTCACCTCAGCTTGCGCCCAGAAATTGCGCAAGCAGCATACGGTAGCCAATCTGTTGTCCATTTTTATTACAACCAATCGTTTTAATACCGAACAACCTCAGTATAAGCAGTTTGCAACGGCACAACTCCACACCGCTACCGCCGATACTGCCGAGTTGATTCGTTATGCCCGGCAGTTGCTCAACCAGATTTACCGTCCTGGCTTCATGTATAAGAAGGCGGGAGTCATCGTTTCGGGTATCGTTGACGATGTGGCTATACAGCAGAATATTTTCGACACCATCGACAACCGCGACAAACGGCAGCAGCTTTTTCAGGCCATCGATAGAATCAATGCGGTGAATGGTGGCGGCACGGTACAATTCGCGATTGCCGACAAGGAGAAAAGTCATTGGGCGACCCGCAGGGAGCACCGTAGCCGGAACTACTTGAGCGACATCAACGAGTTGATGGAAGTGAAGTAAAATGCGACAAAAAAAAGAGGCATCTCGTTTGGGAGATGCCTCTTGGTATAGGATTTAGAAATTCGTTATTTGCCGGTGAGTTTTCTGCTTCTTTCGTTAAAAGTAGCGGAAATCCGCATGGCGCGTTGGGCGAGGGCCTGGTCTTTGCCTTTCGCCAAAACGTTGGCGATGCGGTCGAAACCGGCCAATTCCTGACCGAATTCGTTGTACAGCTCTTGAATGTTGTTGTCGTAGTCGGTTCGGCGTGCGATTTTCTGTTCCTGCGTCAGCTGGGCATCGCTGTTGATCTCGCTTATTGCACTGGAGTAGTTGTTGATCATGCTCTCCAATGAGCCCATATATTGACCGAGTTTCCTTTCCGCATTGTCGCAGAATGTGGAGGCGGTTTTCTGCATGGGCAGTGATTTCAAATCGCATTTATCGGCCAATGTGGGCAGGAATTGTTCATAGATGAGCGTGAGGTTCTCCTCGTGGAATTTGCGGGTCTTCTCATCCGTCTTTTCGTAGAATTCCAGTTCTGCGCGGATATGGCCGACAATGATTTCACGGACTTTCTGAGCCTTTTGCTCCAAAGCGGCATCATCCAGCAAATGTTCTGTATCGGCTTCGCGGATTGCATCGTACAAGTCGGCCAACGCGATATTTCGAACCGTGTAATAGGGATAATGGAAGTTCTTGTACGGAATCAGGTTGTCGGGCATCAGCTTCTGTTGATGGTCAAGCACGGCTTCGGCATGTTGCAGCTTGTAAATCCGGTCTTTCGCAGGGATGGTCGTATCACGTTGATATTCGGCAATCAGCTGTTTCGCCAATGTCTGGTGCATTCCCTGGATGGTCACGCATACGCGGATATTGTCCTCGCAGTTATAGACACGCGGGTCGTTCAGACCGCCCCATTGGTATTCGTAGGGAGTGTCCTTCGCATTCGGGTTCTTCACTTTGTCGGCGCGCTGATGGTTGTCGAACACATCCATCACGTGATGGTAGAGGATGTCTGTGTCGGCATTTTTCTTGCGGACCATCGGAACCAGACGATAGGCGAAGCCCTCGTCTTGCAGGTAGTCGTCCAATCCGAAGAACTCGTCGGTGGTCTTGGCAAAATAAATCGGGCGGTTCCAGTCGTTGGTGGCGAGAATGTCCATCATGATGAGGAAGGCGCGGGAGATTTGCGTGCTTTTGGAAATCCAGACGAGGCTATCCACGATTGCGCGGGAGTTCGCTGGGTTCACTGTGCCGTTTTTCAGCACCTTTTCTTTATCTACGGTTAGATAAAAGCGGTTGGTGATGTCTTGTGAAATGGCACCGGAGTTGTAACCGTTGGCTTGCAGACCGGCATTGATCGACTGGGTGGAGGCGATGATTTTCTTGCTATCGAGGCTTTGGTCTTTAATCAGTTCCATGACCTGCTTGATGTCGGTGGGGGTGGAGCTGGCGTTCGCCTGTTGGAAGATTATCATGTCGCGCACGCCGTCGTGGTATTGGTTCCAAGTCATGGAGATTGGAAGTGGTTCCGACTCGTAGGCTTTCCGTTTCATCTGATCGACGTACCAGCCGGCATTGAGCAGCGAGAGGTTGCAGACGCGCACGTCGGTGCGGTAGCCTTCCACCTCTTGGGCGTACCAGAGTGGGAAGGTGTCGTTGTCGCCCATCGTAAAGATGATGGCGTTCGGGGCGCAGGAGTCGAGGTAGGCTTTCGCTGTCGCCAGGGCGGTATAGCGGTTGGAACGGTCGTGGTCATCCCAGTTTTGGCTGGCCATCAGGCAGGGAACCAGCCCGGTGCAAATGAGGGTGATGAGGACCGGTGCCAGAATCTGCACGCCTTTGTTCTTGACTTTTTCAAACAATGAATAGATGGCATAGACGCCGAAGCCCACCCAGATGGAGAAGGCATAGAACGAGGCGGCGAAGGCGTAGTCCCTTTCACGCGGCTGGAATGCGTACATATTCAAGTAGAACGAGATGGCGAGACCGGTCATCAGGAACAGCAAGAATACGATGAAGGAGTTTTTCGTGTCGCGCATCGTGTGGAAGATGAGGCCGATCAAACCGAGCAGCAGAGGCAGCATGTAGTATTTGTTGGTTCCTTTGCTTGCCATGGAGGCTATGCCGTCGGGTTGTTCGCCGAGGAAGGCCTTGTCGATGAACGGGATGCCTGTAATCCAGTTGCCGTCCAGTTCGCCGCCCATCCCCTGGGTGTCGTTCTGGCGGCCGGAGAAGTTCCACATAAAGTAGCGGAGGTACATGTAGCCGAATTGGTAGCGGTGCATGAACCGGATGTTTTCCTGGTAGTTCGGGTGGCGGCGCAGCATCTTTTCGCCGGCCTTTTCATCGCCCGGATACGTCCATTCCGCGTATGTCTTGGTGTGTTTCGAGTCGTTGTCGTACATACGAGGCATGAAACGCATATCGCCTGGGTGGTATTTCGGTTCCTCTTTGTCCGCAATCGGAATGTATTTCCCCATCTTTTCGTCTTTTACGAAAACCTTGCCCTTGTTTTCCATTTTAGTAATACGGGAGTGATAGGTCGGTCCGTACAGGAAGGGGGTCTTGCCGTATTGGTCGCGGTTGAGGTAGGCGAGGAGGGAAACGGCATCCTCGGGGTTGTTCTCGTCGATGGTCGGGTTGGCATTGGAGCGGATGACGAGGATGAAGAAGGTAGAGTAGCCGATGAGCAGGAAGAGGAGGCAGTAGGTGCCGGCAAGCAGGAGTTGTTTTCTTCTTTTATAGCCGAACCACAAGCCTATGAAAATGAGGGCGGCGACCAGCGCGAAGAAGATGAATGTGCCGCTGTTGAACGGCAAGCCGAACGTGTTGACGAAGAACTGTTCGAAGTGGCCGGCGAGGCTGACAATCATCGGGATGATGCCCCAGAGGACGACTCCGACGATGACGAAGGCGCCGCCGAGTGCGAGCAGCACGCCCCATTCGGCGCCGGAACGGAAGGTGTCGTGCTTGTAGCAGACCACCGCCAGCGGTACGGTGATGAAAGCCCAGATGGCCAACATCGCCAGAATCGGGAAGAAGAAGGCGGCGAAGAACGAGAGAATGCATACCGTGAGAGCCACGCCATAAACGGAGGCTTTTTTCGACAGTTTGAAATAAACGATGAGGACGACGGCTGGAATGGTCAGCAGGTTCAGCAGGTGAACTCCGATGGAAAGGCCGATGAGGTAGGCGATAAGGACAATCCAGCGGTTGGGGTTGGTGTCCGGCTTGGGGTTGTCGTATTCGAAGTCCCATTTCAGGATGCACCAGAATACGAGGGCAGTGAAGAACGATGACATGGCATATACTTCGCCTTCGACGGCTGAGAACCAGAACGTGTCGGAGAATGTGTATGTCAGGCCGCCCACCAAAGCGGAGCCGAAGATGGCGATTGCTTTGCCGGTGGTGAGTTCACCGCTCTTGGCGACGAGCTTTCTGCCCAGCATGGTGATGGTCCAGAAGAGGAACATAATGGTCAGACCGCTGCAGATGGCTGACATGCAGTTCACGCAGAAGGCGACCTTGGTCACGTCGCCGCCGGCGAACATGGAGAAGATTCGGGCGATGAGCTGGAACGTGGGTGCTCCGGGCGGATGCCCCACCAAAAGTTTGAAACCGGTGGAAACGTACTCCCCGCAATCCCACCAAGAACCGGTCGGCTCGGCCGTCATGATGTACACCGCTGACGCAAAAATGCCGATGAGCCATCCTAAAATGTTGTTGATTAGCTTGTAATTTTTAGTCATTACGCTTGATTTTAATTGTTTTTGGAGATGTTATAATTGACTTTTTCATTATAAAGCATTGATAAACAATAAAATAAATTTGAATATTCTATTGCAAAATGCAACCGCAAATTTACAATAAAAAATCAGAATTTGGAATTTTTGTCTTACTTTTGCAGCCGATTTTTTTGAAATTAATATTGAGATAAATACATAGATGAAAAAATATCTTTTGGAACTCCTTTCCGTCCTTCTCGCGATTGTTCTGTTGCCCTCGTGCAGCAAGGATTTTGACTCCAATGCGCCCTACGCGGACGTCACGATTGTTTATGGGGTCTTGGATGCTGATCAATCAACCAATTACATCAAAATCTACCGTGGATTCCTGACGGAGGGCGATGCCTATCAGGCCGCCACCATCTACGATTCGCTCTATTATTTCGATAAAATAAAGGTGGAGTTGGAGGAGTATGTGGCCAACCGATTGACCCATACTTGGGAACTGGACACCACCACGCAAATCCCGCGCGAAGATGGCGACTTTACGACGAAACAACTGCTCTATGTCGTGCCGCAGTCCATTAATGAATCTGCCACCTACAAACTGGTCATCACCAACAAGGAGACTGGACGCGTAGTGAGGGCCACCACGAACATCGTGGGGCGTTTCGTATTGAACCTTCTTCCGGGTTCCCCTTTGAACTGTATAGCAACCACTTATTCCCAGTTATCATTCTCACTTCCCGACAACGGTGCTTCCTATCAGGTTTATCAGGTGTTCCACTACATTGAGCGGAGCAAGTCCACTGGAATCGAAGTCAGGAAAAGTTTCCGCCGCCAATTGATTTCCGGCAATCTTACCTCCAATGTGAATGTGCAGTATGTCCCCGCTACGCTTTATAACGCCATTGCCAGCAACGTGGAGGAGGATCCGTCAGTGGACCGCTACATCACGGTCGATTCCTGCATTCAGTTTGAAATTTGGGCGGTGAACGAGCCGATGAAGTATTATGTGATTGCCAATTCCACTACCGGTAGCGTGGTGACCGACCGGCTGAGCTATACGAATGTGGAATGCGAAGATGGCCACACCGCCGGCATATTTGCCTCCCGCCGTTATGCCACCTCGTGGCATGGGATGCAACCCCTCTCTCAGGAGGAATTGAAGAGCGGTAGCACCACCGGCCACCTCGGGTTCCATACCGCTGCTGAATACCTGCAATTACACGGATATTGATGCTAAATATTGTTCCCTCACAGATTGCCGACCTCCCTGCCTTGATGCCCATCATTGCGCAAGGACAGCGCCGTTTGCATGCGCGCGGCGTGGAGCAGTGGCAGGATGGCTACCCGACGGAGGAGATCATCCGTTCCGATATTGAGCAAAATCATTGTTACACAATGCGCTACGATGAGGTGATTATGGGGATGATGGTCATCTCCTTTGATGGCGAACCCACTTATCAGCGCATTTACGAAGGTCAATGGATTACCGATGGCGATTCATACGGTGTGGTGCATCGCATGGCGATTTCCGACGGGTTTGTCGGGCGGGGACTGGCGAAGGAGGCGTTTGCTTTTGCCGAAAATCTGGCGAAAGAGAGAGATGTAGCCAGCGTCCGCGTGGATACACACCGCGACAACGTGGTGATGAACAGCCTGTTAAGGAAAATCGGGTACACCTATTGCGGCATCATTTACCTGCTGAACGGGAAGGAGCGGCTGGCGTACGAGAAGCGGGTATGAACTGTGGCCAGTGAACTGAAACGGGGAATCCTAAGTTCCAGTTCACTGGCCACAAATTTCTGTTCACGCTTTATTTGTTATTTCGTCTTTTGGAGTCGGATTCGCGCGTCAACAGCGGTAACGTAGCGCGGATTGCCGAGCAGCGGGTTGAGGTCCATCTCCGCAATTTCGGGAGCAGCC
>ONXT01000196.1 GCA_900321845.1 uncultured Bacteroidales bacterium
ATCACCTGCATCACTAGCGAGTATCCGCTCGTTTCATTCAAATTCCTTGCCTCGAAAATCTGGTTCATCTGCTCCTCCTATTTTATGGTTATTCATTTGATAGAAAAGGACTTAAGCAAATGGGTGCGCTATTTCAACTGCTATGCGGTAGCGCTTACGGCGGTGGTGCTCATCACCACGGTGAAATATGCCGCCTATGGTTTTCAAGGACATATCGCCCACTGGATTATGAATCCGTACTACAACGACCACACGGCTTACGGAGCCATCCTTGCCCTGTTCATTCCCGTTGTGTTCGGTTTTATTTTCCTGCCGCAAAAAAGCACACACCTGCGCATCTTCTACGGCGCAATGACGCTTGTCTTCCTCATGGGCTTCTACTTCTCATACAGCCGCGCAGCTTGGCTCAGCCTCTTCGGGGCCATCGGCGTGTGGTGCATTCTGAAACTGCGCATCAAACTATCGTGGCTGATTGCCGCCGCCGTCATCCTCGGAACCGCCTTCTTCGCTTTTTCCGATGACATCATGTACCGCATGTCGCGCAACAGCCAGGACTCCTCCGGGAACCTGGCGGAACACCTTCAGTCCATCTCCAACATCAGCACCGATGCCTCCAACGTGGAACGACTCAACCGCTGGAACTCCGCCTTCCGAATGATTGAAGAACGTCCCATCGTGGGCTGGGGACCCGGCTGCTATCAATTTTGCTACGCCCCCTTCCAAGACTACCGCTACCTGACCATCATCTCCACAAACCTCGGCGATGGCGGCAACGCCCACAGCGAATTCATCGGCCCGACCGCAGAAACCGGCTTCGTCGGCCTACTCACCGTACTCGCCATGATGTTCTGCGTAATTTACTATGGCATAATAACTTACATACGAAGCAAGGACAAAACCGTCCGCATTTTGAGCCTGATGGCCACGCTCTCCCTCATCACCTACTACATCCATGGCACTATGAACAACTTCCTCGATACCGACAAACTCTCCCTCCCCTTCTGGGGGCTCTTCGCCCTGATTGTGGTGCTGAACACGTGCTATTTGGAAGAGAGGAATGAGGTACAACTATAATTATAATGGATTAAGAATTTAATAATTAAGAATAAAAATAAGATGGAACAGAAAATTTTAGACTCCGTAAATAATTGGTTGAACGACGATTACGATCAAGACACCAAGAATGAGATTCGCCGACTGATGGCAGAGAATCCGACTGAAATCACTGAATCTTTTTACCGTACGCTGGAATTCGGCACAGGCGGTTTGCGCGGCATCATGGGCGTAGGTCCCAACCGCATGAACAAGTACACTGTTGCCGCCGCCACACAAGGTATGGCCAATTACTTGAAAATCAACTACCCAGACACCGACTTGAAAGTGGTGGTCGCGCACGACTCCCGCAACAACAGCCGCTTCTTCGCAGAAGTGACCGCACAAGTTTTCGCCGCCAACGGCATCCTCTGCTATCTCTTCGACTCTCTCCGGCCCACACCAGAACTCTCCTACGCTGTGCGCCATCTCAACTGTCACGCCGGCGTGATGGTCACCGCCTCCCATAACCCCAAAGAATACAACGGCTATAAGGCCTACTGGACCGACGGCGGCCAAATCATCCCCCCGCACGACAAAGGCATTATCAATGAAGTGAACGCCATCACATCCATCCACCAGATAAAATGGGAAGGCAACAAGGATAAAATCGTGATTATCAACAAGGAAGTGGATGACCGATACCTTGAAAAAATCGCCGGACTGTCGCTCAATCCGGAAGCAATCCAACGCCACAAGAACCTCAGCATCGTCTATACGCCGCTTCACGGAACCGGCATCACGATGGTTCCCAAGGCTTTGGAGATGTTCGGATTCACCAATGTCACCGTTTTAGCATCTCAACGCAACCCCGACGGCAACTTCCCTACCGTAGCCTCGCCTAACCCCGAAGAGAAATCCGCAATGCAACTCGCTATAGCAGAGGCTGATAAGATTGGTGCCGATCTCGTGCTTGCCACCGACCCCGATGCCGACCGCGTGGGAATCGCCGTCCGCAACCACAAGGGCGAAATGGAACTCTTCAACGGCAACATGACCGGCTCGCTGCTGATTTATTACATGCTTTCGCAATGGAGCGCCAAGAGGAAAATAACCGGCAAGGAGTTCATCGTCAAAACCATCGTCACCACCGAACTCATCCGCACCATCGCCGACGCTTTCAAAGTGGAATGCTTCGACGTGCTCACCGGCTTCAAATACATTGCCGACAAAATCCAAAGCCTACCCGACCGCAGGTTCATCGCTGGCGGTGAGGAAAGCTACGGCTACCTCATCGGCGACTTCGTGCGCGACAAAGACGCCGTTTCCGCCTGCTGCATGATCGCCGAGATGGCCGCTGTGCTTGCAGACGAAGGCAAGACACTGTACGACTTGCGTCAAGACCTCTATAAAAAATACGGCTATTACCAAGAGAGCCTGCTCTCCATCACCAAGAAAGGACAGCAAGGCGCAAACGAAATCCAACAGATGATGACCGGCTACCGCACCTGCCCACCAATGGTCATCAACCAATCCCCCGTTATTAAAATCATTGATTATAAATCAAGCGAATCCATTGATTTTCAAAACAATAAAAAGAGAAGATTGACCTGCCCAAATCCGATGTGCTGCAATTCTTCACCGCTGACGGAACCAAAATCACCATCCGGCCGTCGGGCACCGAACCCAAAATCAAATTCTACTTCGGCGTTAAGGAGGATCTGAAACCGAACGACAATCTTGAGCAGATTCACGAAAAATTACAGGCTAAAATAGATGCCGTGATTGATTCCCTCAAACTTCGCTAAGGAGGTTGCATGCCAACGATTTCTGATATAAAAAGCTCTCTCTCAATTATTTCAGAGAATATCAATGCTCCAGAAGCTCCCATTTCGGAACTTCTCTTTGATAGCCGCAGGCTGCTACGGCCCGAAAAGACGCTCTTCTTCGCCATAAAAACGGAGAAGAACGACGGACACGACTTTATTCCCGAACTGATTGCAAAGGGCGTACGCAATTTCATCATCACGGAAGATTTGCGTAATTATGACAAAAACTGCAACTACATCGCCGTAAAGAATTGTATATCAGCACTTCAGCAGATTGCATCAACACATCGCAAGCAGTTTGGCATCCCCGTAGTCGGCATCACAGGCAGCAACGGCAAAACCATCGTCAAGGAATGGTTGACGCAAATGCTGTCGGAAGACTACCACCTCATCGCCAGCCCTAACAGCTATAATTCCCAAATCGGAGTTCCCATTTCCGTCTGGCAAATGCGCCCGCAGCACAACTTCGCGATCTTCGAAGCCGGCATATCCATGCCTGGAGAAATGCAAAAACTGGAAGCCATCATCCAACCCACAATCGGCATTTTGACAAATATCGGAAGTGCCCACTCACAGTTTTTCAAAGATGAAAATGAGAAGTTGAACGAGAAAATCCAACTTTTCAAAAACTGCAAAACCATCATCTATTGCAACGACAACCCGCTGATTGAAAAAGCGTTTACACAATCCGACTTTTCAAAAACACAAAAATTATCCTGGGGACATCAAGAAAATTCATATTTCCGTATCACCCAAGAAGTTACAAAAGAAAAAAGCACTTGGGTGACTTTGGCGGAACAGGATTTCGAAATTCCTTTCACCGATGCGGCCTCCATTGAAAATGCCCTCCACACCATTGTCCTTCTGCTCCACCTGAACTTCACGGCGGAAGAAATCAACCGTAAGTTGCAGAATCTTTCCGCCATAAATATGCGAATGGAGGTAAAAGAGGCTGAAAACCAATGCATTGTCATCAACGATACCTATAGTTTGGACTTCAACTCGCTACGCATCGCCTTAGATTTTCTCAAGTCGCAAATCCGTTTCGACAACAAGACTGTCATCCTATCCGATTTTGCGCAAATGGGCAAATTGAATGATGATGACTACATGGAAATCAATCAGTTATTGAAGAATAATGGAATTAGCAAATTCATTGGTGTCGGTCCCGATTTCTGCACGCACCAACAGGATTTTGAAATTGCTCAAAAATACTTCTTCCCTGATACGAATTCTTTACTCAACTCCTTGAGTTCAATTGATTTAAGAAAAGAGGCCATCTTGTTGAAAGGCGCACGAAGTTTCGCTTTCGAACGCGTGGTGGATGCCTTGCAGCTTCGTTCCCATAAAACAATTCTCAGCGTCAGTCTGCCCGCCCTCATTAACAATCTGAACTACTACCGCAGCCTGGTTCCTCCACACACTAAAGTGGTTGCGATGGTCAAAGCAATGTGCTATGGCCTCGGCGACGTGGAACTCATCAACGAACTGCAGTACCACAACATTGACTATCTGGCGGTTGCCTATACCGATGAAGGGGTCAATCTTCGCAAAAAAAACATTCATCTGCCCATCATCGTTTTAGGCGCGGAAGCGGAAAGTTTCGAGATGATGATCAACTATAGATTGGAACCCGAAATTTTCAACTTCTATTCTTTGAATAAATTCCAGAAGGCATTAGCCAACCACCCTGATATTCAAGATTTTAAGATTCACTTGAAGATAGACACAGGAATGCACCGCTTGGGATTCCGCGAAGAAGAGATTCAAGAGGTTGTTAAAATTGTTAAAGATAATCCGCAACTGAAAATAGCATCTGTTTTTTCACATTTCGCGGCAGCGGAAGATGAGAGCGAGGACGCCTTCACGCTTTCACAAATCGCTTATTTTCAGAAAGTTACCAATAAAATCCAGTCGCAGTTCGACTATCCCATTCTACGCCATATCGCCAACACAGCCGGAATCACGCGCTTCCCGCAGGCGCATTTCGATATGGTACGCCTCGGCATCGGTTTGTACGGATTCTGTTCCGTAGTCCAAGACCGACCTCACTTACAACACGTTGCAACTCTCACCACGGTAATAACCCACATCCGGGAGATTGACGCGGGCGAAACGGTCGGCTACAACCGCACCTACAATGCGCAACGCACTACCAAGGTCGGCATCATCCCTATCGGCTATGCCGACGGATTTCCGCCTGAACTTGGGCGCGGCGTGGGTAGCGTACTCGTTCATAACCAACGAGTTCCTATCATAGGAAAAATCTGCATGGACATGACGATGATTGACCTGACAGATGTGAAAGAGGTAACCGAGGGTGACGAGGTGATTGTGTATGGCGACGACAACCGCATTGACGACATCGCCGCTAAAATTGGCAAAATCCCTTACCATCTGCTCACAGCAATTTCCAAGCGCGTGCAGCGGACATACGTAATGGATTAGTTCTCAAATAAATAGCGGTAAATTTCCTCCACCTTCGCAATGGGGATCAACTTCACTTTCAGCCCTTCGCGATTGATGCCACGCAGGTTGTACTTGGACAGAAACATTCGGGAAAACCCCAATTTATCGGCTTCCGCGATGCGCTGGTCGATGCGCACCACCGGACGAATCTCCCCGTTCAACCCCATTTCTCCCGCGAAACAAGTCTTCGCATCAATAGGAATGTCTGCAGCCGACGAAAGAATCGCCGCCACAATTGAAAGGTTGATGGCGGGGTCATCCACATTAATGCCGCCCGCAAGATTGACAAAGACATCTTTTGCCCCCAACTTGAAATGACACCGCTTTTCCAAAACAGCTAAAAGCATATTGAGGCGGCGGATGTCGTAGCCCGTGGCGGCGCGCTGCGGAGTTCCATAAACCGCGCTGCTCACCAACGCCTGTATCTCAATCATCATCGCACGCGTGCCCTCCATAATGACGGAAATGGCACTCCCGCTGAAATCCTCATCACGGTCGGACACTAGAATCCCAGAAGGATTCAGCACCTCACGCAAACCCGCACTTTGCATCTCGAAAATCCCCAACTCGGAAGTCGAGCCGAAGCGGTTTTTGATGCAGCGGACGATGCGATAGCCGTAGTGCTGGTCGCCCTCAAACTGAAGAACCGTATCCACAATGTGCTCCAGAATTTTAGGTCCGGCTAAAGAACCGTCTTTCGTAATGTGTCCAATCAAGAACACCGGGATGCCCGATGATTTGGCAAAGTGCTGGAATTCAGCGGCACACTCGCGGATTTGCGAAATGGACCCCGCACCCGAATCAATCAGGCCGCTTTGCAAAGTCTGAATGGAGTCGATAATCAGCAGGTCGGGCTGAACCGCCTTAATCTGCTCGAAAATATCCTGCGTGCTGGTTTCCGTAAGAATATAAAAGCCCTCCGGCTGACAACCAGGACGGAGGCGTTCGGCACGCATCTTGAGTTGCGCATCGCTTTCCTCCCCTGAGATGTAGAGAATTCTCTTGTTCGGAATCTGCAGCGCCATCTGAAGCAGCAACGTGGATTTGCCAATGCCGGGCTCACCGCCCAATAGCACAATGGAGCCAGCCACAATGCCTCCACCGAGCACGTTGTCAAACTCCGAAAAGCCAGTGGAGAAACGCTGAATCTGCGTCAGTTCAATTTCATTAAGCCGATGCGGGAAATTCTGGACCGTCTTCACAATCGAAGATTTGCCCTTGACAGCAGGCTCCCCACGGTCAATCACCTCCTCCACAAAGCTGTTCCATTCATTGCACGATGGACATTTCCCCAGCCATTGCGACGACTGGTAACCGCAATTCTTACAGAAAAACAAAGTTTTTGCTTTAGCCATAATACGAGAGTTTATTAGTTAATAATGAGTGAATTAGAATTTAATCTTAGGTAAAACCATCTTCAACGACAAAGGAAGCACACGAAGTTCAACCATGTCCACCACACCCGCAGGATCGCCGTCAATATGCAGATAAATGGACTCACTATTTTGAGAAGTCACTTGAATGTGCTCACACTGAACGTATTGCACGAGTGTGGACTTGTCGAAATGATTGCTCAGCAAAAAAGGCAAGTCAATGTTCAACATCCTCAAAAACTTCGGGCGCTGTGTGATGCAAACATCCAGCTTGCCATCCTGAACAGATGCTTTGGGCGCAATTTTAACATTATAACCCCATTGCGAAGAATTGGCAAAAGTTATGAAAAAGGCATCCACATTCTGCTGCTTACCATCATAGTTCAAAAGGTAATCAACTGATTTATAAGTGAAAAAATTCTTCAGGATATATTTCAGATAATTCTGGAAGCCACGACGAACATCCTGATCGAAATCGTAGGCGACCTTGGCATCAAAGCCGATGCCGGCAATACTGAAAAAACTTCTCCCGTTAACTTGGCAAGTGTCAATCGGCTCGACATGCAAGTCGTTGATAATCTGCAAGGATTTCTTCACATGAATAGGAATGTGGAGATGATAAGCCAACCCGTTTCCTGAACCGTGCGGCACAACCGCAAATGCCGTGTCCGTATTGACGATTTCGGAAGCAACCTCATTGATGGTTCCATCGCCGCCCACAGCTGCCACGATATCCACGTTGTCGGCAACGGCATTTCGCGCCAATTCGCTGGCGTGGCCCTTGTATTCGGTGCGTGCGAACGCGATATCGAATTTACTCTTATCCAAAGTCGAGTAAGTC
>ONXT01000078.1 GCA_900321845.1 uncultured Bacteroidales bacterium
CGGCTGATTACCTATCAGTTGTGGGATGATTTCCAAATCCGGATTATTCTCCGGAAGGACATCCAGCCACTTACGCACATTCAGCTTCGACCGCTCCTGAACCGCCAAAAAAGGCGTCACCGCCACGTTGAAACCAGCAACATGGCGGTGAAGACAATTCCGAAAAGGATAATTCGTGATGCCGTGAAGAGGGGCAAGCCAAAATTCCATAGACGAGAGTGATTTGTGAACAGTGAACAATGATCCGACATTCTGATTTCCCGATACTCGGGTCACTGCTCACAAGGCGGTTCACTTTACAATTACTTTTTCACTTCTCGTTTGTTCACCTTGCTTGATCTTCAAAAAATAAACGCCTTTAGCATAGCCGCTTACGCTGATTCTGACATCGTTTTGCAGATTTTTTTCCGACCAAACGAGCTGTCCGTTCGTGTCGAAAAGTTGGGCTTGGTAAGGAAGTGTGCAGGCGGGTTGCAGAAGGATGTAGTCGGAGCTTGGATTCGGGAAGATGTTGAAAATCGGGCCGGAGGTCACGTCGAAGATGCGGTCATCATCGCCGTTCATCACAATCTGTGCGTCATCGAGGTAGAGTTCGGTCGTGAGGGAGGAGCTCATTCCGTTGTTGGTCAGGAAAATGATGTTGAGGGTGTCGGGGACAACGCCGGCAATTTGGATTTCCATGGGAAGTTCAACCTTGGTCCACTCGCTGACGGCTTGAGAGGTGGTATATTCGCCCTTGGCCACGACTTGGGATTGGTTGCCATTCCTGCGAGTGCAGACGGCGATGAAGCGGAGCGTGTCGGCATCGGGTGCGTACTTGATATAAGCGGTTACTTTCTGGGGAATCTGGTTGAATGGGATGCCGCCGACGAGGTAGTCGGTGATATCAAGGTTGGAGATGTCCAAATTGGCGGGGTCAAGGTCGGCCATGCTGGTGGTGTTGAATTGACCGAGGTGGGCAACGCCTGGAAGCGGAACGGAGAGGATGCTCACCAGATTCTGTGCCTGAAGTTTCATGGAATAGGAGCCGGTATGCGCATCGCCCGATTGCAGAGCGGCAACATAGTTGATGGGGATGTCAAAGCCCATATAGCTGATGGTCTGAGAGAACGAGGAATTCCATCCAGTGGCATGGTGGGAATCCGTCCATTGTTCAAAACCGCCATTCGGAAGTGTTTGCGCATTGAGGGCAAAAACAAAGAAAACTGCAAATAAAATGGTAAAGACTTTTTTCATATTCCTATAAATTTTCGTTAATAATTTCACTGAAAGACCGACCGCAAAAATACAATATTATTTATCAATGCAACTGTTTTCTTCCTCTTTTTTCTAAAAAAATTCGTCTTTGGCTTCATCATAGGCAAAAATTTTCCTGAACTCAAAATAGTTCTGAAAAATTATGTACTTTTGCGCCCCTGAAATGGAGACAACAAAAAAACAAATAAAAATGAAAAAAGTATTATTAACAGTTGCCTGCGTATTACTTCTTGTAGGTTGCAATGCTCAAAACAAAAAAGATGCAGATAAAGCGAACGGCAAGGAAACGGCGGCATTAAACAAGGAAAAAATGAACGACAACGAAAAGATGAGCTATGCCCTGGGCGCAAATTGGGGCAAACAATTCCAAAGCATTGGTCTCGAAATCGACTACGACCTCTATATGAAGGGGTTGAAGGACGGGATGGCTGACAAGAACGAGTTCAGCGATGAAGAGATGCGTGCTGCATTCCAATATCTCGACAAAGTAGCACAGGAGAACCAAGGAAAGATGGTAGAGGCTGAGAAGGCCGCGGGCAAAGCATTTCTGGAAAAGAACAAACAGGAGCCCGGCGTGAAGGAAACCGCCTCCGGACTGCAATATAAAGTGGTAACCGAGGGCACCGGCAAACACCCGCTGGCCACCGACAAAGTGAAGGTACACTACAAAGGCACGCTCCTCGATGGCACCGTATTCGACTCCTCATACGACCGTGGCGAACCCGCCCAATTCCCGCTCAACCAGGTTATCGCCGGCTGGACTGAAGGTCTGCAATTGATGTCGGAAGGCTCAAAGTACATCTTCTACATCCCCTCCGACCTCGGTTACGGCGACATGGGCACCCAAGGCGGCCCCATCAAGGGCGGATCCACCCTCATCTTCGAGGTCGAACTGCTCGAAGTGAACCCGAAATAGTTCCCTCACATCATATTTTAAAGGCCGACTTTCAAAGTCGGTCTTTTTTTAAATTTTAGTTCACAGATTATTTTGTCACGTCCACACCTACTCCTTGCCCTTTTGCTTTTCGCGATGAGTTCTCTCTCCGCCCAGTACTACATTGAGCCGGCAGTGAGGGTGGGGCGGGTGATTCCGAACGCGTCCAACGTGGGCTGGCTTTCCAATGTTTCGATGTACGGCGCGGAAATACGCGTGGGAAAGCAAACGACCGGGAAATACGCGTGGGAAAAGCTTTTCAACTACCCCGAAATGGGCATCGCTGTACGCTATGGCCATTTCGACAGTCGCGTGCTCGGATATAAGTTCGCGCTCTTCGGCTACCTCAACGGCACCATCTATCGCGTCAGTCGCTGGACTTTCCACTACCAGTTCGGTTTCGGCATCTCCTATTGGAGCAATCCCTACGACTTGGAGTCGAATCCGCGCAACCGCTTCATTGGTTCACACCTCAACGCCCACATCGATCTCGCCTTGGGCGTGGACTGCCGACTTTCGAAACAAACCGCGCTCACCCTGCGCGCCAACTTCTCGCA
>ONXT01000002.1 GCA_900321845.1 uncultured Bacteroidales bacterium
CGCCACGTTTTTTTCTTTGCCGGTTTCATCGGAGGCGAAGACGAAATAGACGCCGGTGGCAGGTCTGTTTCCGTAGAAGTCGGTGCCATCCCAAGTGAATTCACCGCCATTGGCGTAGCCTTGCCAAACCAGATTGCCGGCGGCATCGGCGATTTTGCAGAAGGAGTGGTCCATCAATCCGCTAACGGCGATGGTGCCGCGATAGTTCTCGCGCACCGGGTTGGGGAATACGGACACGTGGCGGTAATTCTCGCTTCCCGCCGTCGCAGTGCCACGGTAAGAGATGAGTCCATTGGAAGTTGCGAAGAAGACCTCCCCGTTCTTGCGGTTGATGGTGATGTCGGAAATGCGGTTGCCTAACAGGGGGGAGTCGTCTGCGGTAAAATGCAGCAGCTGCTCGGAACCGTCGGCGGAGATGAGATACACTCCCGAATTGGCGGTACCCACCCACTTGCGATTTCCGTCATCCACCGCGATGGCTGTAACTTCTTCAAATTCAAATAGATTCTGAACGTAATTGATCTGTTCAATCAGGATGTTCTGTGGATATACACCGCCGTTGAAAATGCCCGCTGGATTGAAAATGACTTTGATGCCCAGATTGCACCCGATCCAAATCTGCCCATCCTTGTCTTCTGCGATGCAGTTCACGCTGGAGGTCTCAATATTGGCGGCCGCGTTCATGTTCACATTCGTGATTTGGTCGTCGCTGGGTGTGGAGATTGTCCCGTTGTCGTTCAAAACAATGATGGTGTTGTTGCGCGGCTCCACAATCCATTTGTACCCTCTGCTGTCAACGAGAATTTTGCCCAATGCAGTGGAATTACCTGATACATAAGATGATAGTGGAAAAACTTGCCATGTCCCGTCGTTTTTCAGCACCACGAGCGGACGGTCGGAGTAGCAGTTGGAAATCCAGAGGTTGTTGTTGGCATCGAAGGCTAATCCGCCGATGCAGGCCTCTAAAGTGTCGCGGGAGCGCAGCGGACTGTTCGTTTTGTTGTAAACCGTGGCAACCCCAGTGCCATTGTATTTGATAAGTCCCATTTCAAAGGAACCGGCGAAAAATTCTCCCGTGTTGCGGGGATTGATGGCGACGGCCGTCAAATCATAGCCGCCCGACAATTGGGGATTGTTGTATTGTAAAATTGCATTCCATTGATTGTCAGTATAATAGCAAAAATTTGGCTCCGTATATTGATGCCACCAGGTTGCTGTGACCCCTCCGGGCACGTAGGCCACCACATTGTCCACGCAGTCGAGGTCATATACGGAGGAACTGTAGGCACCCCCTAAAGCGAAATGTTCCTCCGACCATTTCCCCTGCTCCTTCAGTACGAGTCCGTTGCCGGCATCTGCCACCCAAATATTCTGCCCGTCTAAGGCTATGTCTTGAATGCTCGGATAAAGCGAAAAATCCCAGATGTAGTACAGGTCTTTCCTGTTTTCAAGGGAATCGTAGATGGTGATGTTGATCCAGTCGGCAACGTAGATCCCGTCGTCATCGGAGGTCATTGTTCTTACAGCAGTCACTGGAATGGAAGAGGTGTGCCAACTTCCGTTTTCGTACACAAAGAGAGAGTCGTGATCGTATGCGATATTGTAGCTGGTGTACAATTTGTTCCTGAAAGGGCAGAGATGACGGAAATCGTTGTCACCCAATTCATTTACCGACTGCCAAGTGGAAAAATCAGCGATGGCTGCATTGTTGGCCGGCGTGTGGAAAAGACCGGCAGAAGTCGCTATATAAAACTGATTGTCAAAGATTTTCAAATCATTCACATAGTATTGGGAATTGCCGTTGCGCGTGTACCATGTGTCGCGTACCAGCAGGGTCTCGGGGTCAATCAAAACGATGCCGAAAGGACAGGTGATGTAGAGCATCCCGTTGTAATAGTAGATGTTGAGAATCTTTTTACTGCCCGTCATCGGTTTGTTTTTGATGTCGGACAAATTGCGGATTTTCCCGTCGTCGCTGATAAAGTCGAGGTTGCCGCTCTGGTAGCCAATGACTAAAAGATGGGAATTTTTTTCGTAAAAAATACAGGAAAGGCGCGTTTCCGACAGTCCCTCCACTTTCGTCCAAAACCCCTTGCTGCCGTCAGTCTTGTCATAATACATCACACCGGATTCGTTGGAAGCGTAAATCACATCGGGGGCGACGGCTACCGAATTAAATCCGTAAAAGGGGAGGTGCGCCCTGAAACTTCCAATAGGAATCTGTGCTAACAGACTGTCAGACAGAAGGATTAGTATCAAAAAAAAGATGTTTTTTCTCACAGCTGGTTCGTTTTTTTATGGTTGATTTGCTGGATGGGAATGGCAGAAATGATTAGACTGATGATGAAAATGGTGGCAAAGACAATGAGAAAGTCGATGCCTTCCATTTTAACGGGATAGTAATCCACAATGTAATTGCTGTTGCCGTCACCCAAAGGAATAACGTGGAAAACCTGCTGAATCATACAGATGGCAAATCCCAAAATCATGCCCACCAAGCCTCCGACAAACGAGATGATCATGCCTTCCATCATGAAGATTCTGCGTATCAGCGACTTGTCGGCACCGAGGTAATTGAGCACCTGCGTGTCTTCCTGTTTTTCAATGATAATCATCGCCAAGGTGCCGATAATGTTAAAAATGGCAATCAGCAGAATGAATGCTAAAATGACAAAAATCATTAACTTTTCGGTATGCATGGTTTTGAAAAGCAGTTCTTCTTGCTGGAATCTGTTCTGTACCAAGAATTTATCGCCTACAATCTTTTGCACTTCCTCCTGAATCCGATTCGCTTTCTTTGTATTTTTAACATAGATTTCCACTGAGGTCGCTTCGTTTTCATAGCTCATCAGCTTGCGACTGAAGTCGATGGAGCAGATGAGGAATTTGCTGTCGTAATCAGTAAACGAGGAGAATACGCCGGAGGGGGTAAGGAAGTTGGTATTGAACGATTTCGTCGGGTCACCGAGGTTCTTGCGCAGTCTTTGGGGATAGTAAACCTTGTAAAGGTCGGCGCCGTTGAGGTTCACTTGAAGCATACCGGCGGCAATTTCCCCCATCACCCCCGCCTCACAGCCGTTCTGCTGCAAGGCGAAATCGCCATCAATAAGGAGCGTGTCGAAGCCGCTGTTTTGGGCGTATGTTTTGCTAACTCCTTTTAATTCAATAAGATGCTGCTTGTTTTGATACTCAATGAGCACCAAGTCGGAAACCACCTCCTCAACGGCTTTCACCCCATTGATTTTGCGCAGTTTTTCCAATGGGAAAGAATCCATTGGAAAGGATTTCCCCTCTTTTACCGTTATTCTGAGGTCGGGATTGAACGAATTGAAGGAGTTGACCACCAAATTCTCCATCCCGTTGAAAACAGAGAGGACGATGATGAGCGCGGCCGTGCCGGAAAGTACGCCCACAGCGGAAATAATCGAAATGATGTTGACGATGCTGTGCTTCTTTTGGGAAAAAAGATGCCGCCAAGCAATAAACAGCGCCGTCATGAATCTTCGATTACTCACTTTTTCAGCAGGTTTTCAATGTTTTCAATGTAATCCAAAGAGTCGTCAATGAAGAATTCCAGTTGCGGAATTATCCGGATTTGATTTCTCACTTTCTGTCCCAAACGAAAGCGAATGTCTTTCGTGTTGGCACGTACCGTTTTGATTACCAAATCGTTGTCTTCCGCATTGAAGATGCTCAGATAACTCCTTGCAATCGACAAATCCTTCGTTACGGTCGTTTTGGTGACGGTGATCATGCAGTCGTAAATGTTGGGGCCGTCGAACATGAAAATCTGCGCCAACTCCTTCTTAATCAGATTCGCCGTTTTTTCTTGTCGTATTGTGTCCATTGGATTTAATCGTTGATTGGTGACCAGTGAACGGAGGCTGTGCCTTGAATCAGTTCACAACGCTCTCGTCACTGGTCGCTATCGTTATTTTTTGATGAATTTAATTCTGCTAAGTGTTCCGGCTGCATTTTTAACTTCGATAAAATAGATGCCGGAATTAAAATTGCCGATGTTCAATTGGTTGTTCAGATCCAGGATTTGCGACATGATCAATCTACCATTGGCATCGTAAATGGTGGCGGTGCTGCCGATGATTTGATTGTCGGAGCTTTGAATCATCAGGAAATCGGAAGCAGGATTGGGATAGACGAGCAAGTTGATTTGTTGATTTTCACTGATGTAATTGGTGTCAGCAAGGGCGTTCAGGGAGATTGCGAGGTGGGCGGTGTCGCTGCATCCGTTCAGGGTGCTGTGATAATCGATGATGACAGTCACTTCGCCGGGGATGGTATGCGGGAACGTGAACATGCCATTGGCGATGACAGTCGGTTCATCGCTTTCGTTGAGACGGTAACTGTAGGTTTGGTTTTCATCTAAATTATTGATGGTCACTTGAATGGTGACGGTAGTGGAGTCGATGGTGTCCAGCACGGTGTATTCCATTTCGGGAATTACGAGGTCGCATTGTATCTCGTAGCATCCAAGGTCAATATTGCTGCCATTGACGCGAGGAAGGTCGGCGAGGTCGGTTTCCGGGAAAATGTAGCCCGACAGGCTGAGGTTGGACAGGCTGCCCGCATCTTTGCAAGTGGAATTGCCAAGCAGTGAGTAGTCGGCGTCGATGATGCTCATACTGTCGTTGCTATTGGTGGGGATTCCCAAGATGTCGATGGGGAGATAGAATTCGAGGCTGTCGTGCATCAGCACGTTGCCGGTGCCTGTGAGCGTGATGCCCTTGGAGGCAGTGTACATACAGATAATACCGGCGTCGAGTTGAGCGTCGTCGTCGCCGTTTTTCCAAAGGATGCTGTTAAAAAGGGTGAAGTTGGAGCTGGCCTGGATGGCGTTGGCACTGGTGCCGATGTTGTTGGCGAAAGTGCAGTTGATGGCATAGGAGCTGGCACCCGTTCCAGTGATGGCGCCGCCCTGTTGGTTGGATACATTGTTGGTTAACAAGCAGTTGGAAAGGTGGAGGTTGGAGGCTTGGGAGTAGATGGCGCCGCCTTGGTTGCTCTTGTTCAGCTGGAAGACGCAGTTGTTGAATTCGGTAGCTGAGCCTACGTAGGCTGCCCCGCCTTTGCCCCATGTGGTGCCTTGAACGGACTGGTTGGAGATGAAGGTGTTGTTGTTGAAGCGGACATTGGTGGCGGTAGAGTAGATGGCGCCGCCGTCTTTGGCGCTGTTGTTTTCAAACCGGCAGCCGATGACCTTGTCTTCCATCAGGCTGGAATTGGAGGTGATGTAGAGTGCGCCGCCGCTGGTGTTGCTGTATGTGCAGCGGTTGTTTTTGAAGAGGCAGTTGATGACCTGGCTGCCGGTCACCAGTGAGGCGCCGCCGCCATGGTTGGCCGCGCAGTTGTTGCGCACGAGGCAATTCACCAGTTGTGTGCCGGCGCAAAGCACGGCGCCGCCGCCCGACATATCAGTGGAGGTGCTGCCAGTTGCGTAGCCGCCTTCAATGGTGAAACCATCGATGACCACGCCGGAAACACCATCGCAATAGACCACGTGATAGACGTTGTCGGCATCGTTGGACGGGGTGTTGTTGATGTCGCCGGAGAGGATGGTCGGGTTGTAGAAAATCCACGGGTCAGCGCAGTGGGCGCGTTCGGAGAGGTCGTTTTCCGTCCCGATGAAGCCGCCGTAAATGGAGATGTTGTCGCGCATGATGAAGGCACGGGCGCGGGCATTCGTGCTTCCGTTGATGCCGCGGGTGGGGGTGTAGGTGCCCTCCGCCACCCAAATCTGGTCGCCCGGCTGTGCCGCGTCAATTGCCGCCTGCAAGTCGGTGTAGGCAATCGTGTTTACATGCGACCACGCAGTGGATTCCTCGCTGCTCTTGACATACAAAATACTCTGCGCCTGCCCAAGTATTACGCAAAAAGTTGATAATAAAACGATTAGTGATAATTTTCTCATAATATATAATTTTTTGGTTGAATCATTTTACTCCTCGCTAATGTTGCTTTCAATCATCTCTTTCAAATACTCTATCACCTCGGGTTCTTGGATGGAGATGCCGTCCAAGGCTTCATTAACTTCTTTGGTATCAAATACATAATCCACTTTGTCGTTTTTGTAGTGGAAGATGAAGCGGATATCGGGGTAGGCGGAGGCGGTGAGGACGACGGTGCCGGCGAGGTCGCCCATCGGCGGACGGTCGAGGTGCGTGAGGCCGAAGACGGCGGTAACGGTGGTGCCTTTGCCCTTCTCCGACTGGATGTCGAGGCTGCCGCCGGTCTGCTCGGTATTCTGTTTCAGCAGCGGCAGTCCGAGCCCCACCTTGCGGGTGGTGCGGGTGGTGAAAAACGGGTTGATAACCTTCTGGACAGTTTCGGCATCCATTCCGCAGCCGTTGTCGATGAAGCGGATAGTGAGGGTGTCGGCAGCAGGATTCTCGATTACCTCCAATGTCACCTCGGTGGCACCGGCGCGGGTGGAGTTCTGCAAAATGTCCATTATGTGCATCGAAAGATCTTTCATAAATTGA
>ONXT01000041.1 GCA_900321845.1 uncultured Bacteroidales bacterium
ATAGTTTAAGGGCAGAATAGTGGTCTCCAAAACCATTGATGGGAGTTCGAATCTCTCTTCCCCTGCACCGAAAAAGGAACACGATTGCGTTCCTTTTTTTGTTTATCGGCCTCAAGAACGTCTATCACATTTTACTCAAAAAAATGGTACTTTTGCAGCGCCAACCCCAATTCACAGATTATGCACATCACCTACAACCAAGACCTTACCCACCTCAACACCTTCGCCGTGAAGGCCAGTTGCGACAAATTCATCCGGATTGAAGACGAGGACGAGATCCGTCCGCTGCTGGAGACCGACGAACTCAACTCCGCACACTACATCCTCGGCGGAGGAAGCAACGTGCTCTTCACCCAGCATTTCCACGGCGTGATTGTGCAGCTCTGCACAAAAGGCATCCGCAAGTTCAAAGAGGACACGGATTTCATCTGGCTGGATGTCGCGGCAGGAGAGCATTGGGATGACTTTGTAAATTACTGCGTAAAAAACAAATACTATGGTGTAGAGAACCTGTCGGGCATCCCCGGCTTCGTAGGCAGCTGCCCTGTACAGAACATCGGGGCCTACAGTGCCGAAGTCAAAGACGTGATTGACAGCGTCTTCGGCTATCGCATCTCCAGCAAGCAACCCTTCGCACTGGGCAACGCCGACTGCCAATTCGGCTATCGTAGCTCCATCTTCAAAACCGCGTGGAAGGGCGACGTGCTCATCACCCGCGTACGCTTCAAGCTCAGCAAAAAAGAGAAACTCACCGTCACCTACAAAGGCCTGATAGAAGAGATGGAAAGCAGCGGCCTGCCGCTCTCGCTGGAGAACGTAGCCAAAGCGGTGGTGGCAGTGCGCAACAAAAAACTGCCCGACATCCGCGAAATCGGCTGCGCCGGCAGCTTCTTCAAAAATCCGATCGTCAAAGCGGAAGTCCGCGATGAACTGCTTGCGAAATTCCCCAACCTTGTTTCCTACCCTGCCGGCGATGGAAAATGCAAACTGGCGGCAGGACAGCTGATCGAGCTCTCAGGGATGAAAGGAGTGCGAGAAGGTAGCGTCGGTGTCTATCCCAAACAGGCCTTGGTCATCGTCAATTACGGCGGCGCCACCGGCGAAGAGATTCAGCGGTTTTACAGGAAAGTGCAAGAAGCGGTGGAACGAACAACCGGCGTCAGGCTGGAACCTGAGGTAAACATCCTATGAGGTAGTTTTTTTCATTAGAGGAACCCGTAATTGGGCGTATCGGAAATCCGCGAAGACAAAAATAAATATTTTTTCAACAATCATTGTTGAAAACAAAAAATATGTATATTTGCCAGCTTATTGAAATGTAATGTTCAATGGGAAGTTTGCGAAAGTTAGAATCATTATAATTTAATGATTATAAACAAGTTGTGGATCACCCAAAGTGCATTGCGATTCAATGATTTTGATATTGAAATTGACAAAAAAAGCTGCCAAAACTTCCAAAACCGAATTGAATTAAGAATAAAAAATCTAATCAAAATGAGAAAAATAGCAAGATATTTGAAAGAAACTTATGACGAACTGGCTAACAAGGTTACCTGGCCGACGGCCAAAGATCTTCAAAGCAGCGTGGTAGTCGTGTCCATTGCTTCCCTAATCATTGCGCTCGTCGTAATGTTGATGGACTGGGTCTTCAGCACAGGAATGCAGCTTGCGTTCCCGCTTGCCTAGGCTTCTGGTTTTGATTATTTTACAGGTATTTACATCAACACTTTAGCAGTATGGAAGACATCGAAAGAAAGTGGTATGTGATCAGAACGGCATCCGGAACAGAGAAGAAGGTGAAGCAGAACATCGAGAATGAGATTGAAGCCTCACACATCAAGGATTTTGTTTCGCGCATCCTGATACCGACCGAAAAAGTTTACCAAATCCGCAACGGAAAGAAAATCAGCAAGGAGCACACCTATTTCCCGGGGTACATCTTCGTAGAAGTCATGCACCTGGGCGAAGTGCTGCACGTTTTGCTGAACATCCCCGGCGTTTTGGGCTTTGTAGGTTGCAAACACAAGACCGACATTCCGACGCCGCTCCGTCCTGAAGAGGTTCAACGCATGCTTGGGAAGGTTGACGAATTGCTTGAGCAAGACGAGACCTTTGCTCCCCCCTTCATCGTTGGCGAAGAAATCAAAGTGATTGACGGCCCGTTCAACACCTTCACAGGCGTGATTGAAGAGATCAACGCTGAGAAGAGAAAGCTGAAGGTCATGGTGAAGATCTTCGGCCGTAAGACCCCTCTCGAATTAGGTTTTATGCAAGTTGAGAAGGCCTAAGTACCTACAAACAATTGTTACACTATTAAAAAAATTAAAAAATGGCAAAAGAAGTAGCTGGACTTATTAAGTTACAAATCAAGGGAGGTGCCGCGAATCCTTCACCGCCAGTAGGACCTGCTCTGGGTTCGAAGGGCGTGAACATCATGGAGTTCTGCAAACAATTCAATGCCCGTACACAGGATAAGGCAGGGAAAGTCATCCCGGTCATCATCACTGTATATAAGGACAAATCGTTTGACTTCGTCATCAAGACCCCTCCGGTTGCCGTTCAATTGAAAGAGGCAACGAAAGTTCAAAAAGGATCCAAGGAGCCTAACAGAGACAAGGTTGCTACGATTTCCTGGGACCAAGTTAAAGTGATAGCCGAAGACAAGATGCCCGACCTGAACTGCTTCACAGTGGAGTCCGCCATGTCGATGGTGGCCGGCACTGCACGCAGCATGGGTATCAACGTGAAAGGCGGCACGAATCCTTTTGAAAAAAATTAATCATTTAAAGTAAACTAAATCAAGATGGCTAAAATATCAAAAAAACGCAAAGAAGCTTTTGCAAAGTTTGATAAGACCAAAGCATATCCGCTCGCGGAAGCCGTAGATATCGTAAAGAGCATCACTTACACGAAGTTCGACGCCTCTTTCGACATCGACGTACGCCTCGGTGTTGACCCCCGTAAGGCCAACCAGATGGTGAGAGGTATCGTAACCCTCCCCCACGGCACCGGCAAAGTGGTACGTGTATTGGTACTCTGCACTCCCGACAAGGAAGAAGAAGCAAAAGCTGCCGGCGCTGATTACGTAGGCTTGGAAGAATACGTTGACAAGATCAAGAAAGGTTGGACCGACGTTGACGTTATCATCACCATGCCGAGCGTAATGCCGAAAATCGGCGCGCTGGGTAGAATTTTGGGCCCCCGCGGCTTGATGCCGAACCCCAAAGCCGGTACCGTTACCATGGAAATTGGCAAGGCGGTTTCAGAGGTGAAAGCCGGTAAGATTGACTTCAAGGTTGACAAGTACGGTATTGTCCACACCAGCATCGGCAAGATGAATTTCTCCGCCGACAAACTGGTCGACAACGCCCGCGAAATGATGACAACCATCATCAAACTCAAACCGACCGCAGCCAAGGGAACCTACATCAAGAGCATCTACATCTCCTCTACCATGAGCCCCGGAGTTCAAGTCGATGTGAAATCAGTTACATTATAATTAAAAAGCTAAATTCAATATGAAAAAAGAACAAAAAAGTCAAATCATTGACGAGATTGCAAAAGATTTAGCTGATTATCCGAATGTATATGTAACCGATATTTCCGGATTCACCGTGGATACGGTTAATCAACTCAGAAGACAATGCTTCCGTAACGACATCAAGCTCAAGGTTGTCAAAAACACCCTGCTTAAACGCGCTATGGAACAGGTCGAAGGCGATTATTCCGAAATTGAAGATACATTGAAGGGCAGCACCGCAATCATGTTGTCAACAGTGGGCAACGCTCCGGCCAGATTAATCAAGGCCTTCCGCGTAAAGAACAAGAAGCCCATCATCAAGGCAGCCTACATTGAAAGTGCTTCCTACATTGGAGACGAAATGTTAGAAACTCTTTGCAACATCAAGTCAAGAGAAGAACTCATCGGTGACATCATCGGTTTGTTGCAATCACCTGCAAAGAACGTTATTTCCGCACTGCAATCCGGTGGCGGCAAACTGGCAGGCATCGTGAAAACCTTATCCGAAAGAGAAAATTAAAAAAAACAATCAATTTAGTAAAAACCATTTAAAAAATAAGTATTATGGCAGATTTGAAAGCATTTGCAGAACAATTAGTAAATTTGACCGTTAAAGAAGTTAACGAATTGGCTCAAATTTTGAAAGATGAATACGGTATTGAACCCGCAGCAGCAGCAGTAGCAGTAGCAGCTCCCGCAGCAGGCGGCGGCGCAGCAGCAGCTGAAGAAAAAACCGAATTCGACGTCATCCTGAAATCAGCCGGCGCATCCAAACTCGCCGTTGTCAAGCTGGTTAAGGAACTCACCGGTCTCGGATTGAAAGAAGCCAAGGAATTGGTTGACAACGCTCCGAAGCCAATCAAGGAAGGCATCTCCAAAGACGAAGCCGAAGGCTTGAAGAAATCTCTGGAAGAAGCCGGCGCAGAAGTCGAAGTAAAATAATTCGTCTTGCCCATCCAATAAGTACAAGGCCTCTCACCGAAGCCTTGTACTTATTGTGTTATTTTCATTTACGCTCCCCGCGTATTCCATCTGCGTCTCCGGTAACTATGCCGATAACACCGACAAAACTTTTTTTACAACCTTAAAAAGTAAAAACATTGGCAACAAAAAACAATCAAAATACCAGATTTAGTTTTGCATCCGTACACCCGGCCGAAAGTCCAGACCTTCTCGACATTCAGCTGAAGTCCTTCCGCGAATTCTTCCAGATTGACACCGATGCCGAAAAAAGACACAACGAAGGTCTTTTCCATGTCTTTCAGGAGAATTTCCCCATCACGGATGCAAGAAACAGCTTCGTCCTCGAATTTCTGGATTACTACATTGACGGCCCTCGCTACTCCATGGCCGAATGCATCGAAAGAGGATTGACCTACAGCGTCCCGCTCAAAGCCAAAATGAAGCTTTCATGCAACGACATTGACCACGAAGACTTTGAAACCGTTATCCAAGATGTCTATCTGGGCATGATCCCCTATATGACACCCAGCGGCACCTTCATCATCAACGGCGCCGAACGTGTGGTTGTATCCCAACTCCACCGCTCCCCCGGCGTCTTCTTCGGCACATCGTTCCATACAAACGGCACACAACTTTATTCCGCCCGTATCATCCCCTTCAAGGGCTCATGGATGGAATTCACGACCGATATCAACAACGTGATGTACGCCTACATCGACCGCAAAAAGAAACTGCCCGTCACCACGCTGCTCCGCGCCATCGGTTATGAAACTGACAAAGACATCTTAGACATCTTCGACATCGCTGAGGAAGTCAAAGCAACCAAGGTGAAACTGAAACAATGCATCGGCCGCAAACTCGCCGCCCGCGTTGTTCACGCCTGGAATGAAGACTTCGTTGACGAGGAAACCGGCGAGGTAGTTAACATCGAACGTACCGAGGTCCTCATCGAACGCGAAACCATCCTCGAAGAAAAACATATCAACATGATTGCCGACGCCGGCATCAAAACCGTCCTCTTCCATAAAGAGAACGAAAAACAAACCGACTACTCCATCATCATCAATACGATGTTGAAGGACCCGACCAATACTGAAAAACAGGCAATTGAATACATCTACCTGCAATTGCGCAACGCCGCCCCGCCCGATGAAGAGACCGCCCGCTCCACGCTGGAAAAACTCTTCTTCTCCGACAAACGCTACGACCTCGGCGAAGTGGGACGTTACCGTATCAACAAAAAATTAGGCTTGAATATTCCGATGGATGTCGGCGTTCTTACCAAAGAAGACATCATCGAAATCATCAAATATTTGATCGAACTGATTAACTCCAAGACTGAAGTGGACGACATCGACCACTTGAGCAACCGCCGCATCCGCACCGTCGGCGAACAGCTTTACAACCAGTTCGGCGTAGGCCTCGCACGTATGGCCCGCACCATCCGCGAAAAAATGAACGTGCGCGACAACGAGGTGTTCTCCCCGACCGACTTGATCAACGCCAAGACACTCTCTTCCGTCATCAACTCCTTCTTCGGAACCAACCAGCTGTCGCAATTCATGGACCAGACCAACCCGCTGTCGGAACTGACGCACAAGCGCAGAATCTCCGCCCTCGGCCCCGGAGGTCTTTCCCGCGAAAGAGCCGGCTTCGAAGTGCGCGACGTCCACTATACACACTACGGCCGCCTCTGCACCATCGAAACCCCTGAAGGCCCGAACATCGGTCTGATCTCCTCCCTCTGCGTCTATGCGAAAATCAACAAACTCGGCTTCATTGAAACCCCCTACCGCAAAGTGGTTGACGGCGTGGTGCAATTCAACGAACAGCCCATTTACCTGAGCGCCGAGGAAGAGGAAAACATGTCTATCGCCCAAGCCCGCACCCCCATGGATGAAAACGGCAAACTGTGCGACAAGGTAAAAGCCCGTAGATTGGCCGACTTCCCGATCCTGCCGAAAGAACAAATCGACTTGATCGATGTCGCCCCGAACCAGATCGCCTCCATCGCCGCCTCTTTGATTCCTTTCTTGGAGAACGACGATGCCAACCGTGCGTTGATGGGCTCGAACATGATGCGCCAGGCAGTTCCGCTTCTGGCTCCCGAAGCCCCCATCGTGGGTACAGGCCTCGAAAGACAAATCGCCATCGACTCCCGCGACGTTCTGCGCGCCGAAGGCAATGGCAAGGTGACTTACGCCGACGCCGAGAAAATCACCATCGCTTACGACAGAAGCGAGCAGGAAAACCTCGTCCGCTTCGATTCCAATGTGAAGACATACCATCTCCAAAAGTTCAGAAGAACCAACCAGAACTCCTGCATTAACATGACCCCGATTGTCCACAAAGGACAGAAGGTTGTAAAGGGTGATGTTTTGACGGAAGGCTATGCCACACGCGACGGAGAACTGGCACTCGGAAGAAACATGATGGTCGCCTTCATGCCTTGGAAGGGATACAACTTCGAGGATGCGGTCGTAGTTTCCGAAAGAGTGGTCAAGGAAGACATCTTCACCTCCATTCACATCGAAGAATACACCTTGGAAGTTCGCGACACCAAACGCGGTGTGGAAGAGCTGACCAACGACATTCCGAACATCAGCACGGAAGCCACCAAGGATTTGGGTCCGGACGGCCTGATTCGAGTGGGTGCTGAAGTGAACGAAGGCGACATCCTGATTGGTAAAATCACTCCGAAAGGAGAATCCTATCCGACTCCTGAGGAGAAACTGCTCCGCGCCATCTTCGGCGACAAGGCCGGCGATGTGAAGGACGCCTCCCTCAAGGCACCGCCATCCACCAAGGGTGTCGTTATCGCAGCCAAATCGCTCTCTCGCTTGATCAAAGACAGAAAATCCAAATCGAAAGACAAGGACATCCTCAAGGAAATCGACGACGCTTTCCAAAAGGAACTCGCCTCACTCAAGGAGAAGGTCGTGCTCAAGCTGTACAATGTGTTGAACGGCAAAATTTCACACAATATTTACGACAACACCAAGAATGTGGTCATCCCGAAGGGGGCCAAGTTCTCACAAAAGATTTTGGGCAGCATCAATTTCGCGACCGTTTCCGTTTCAAAATGGACCAACGATGCCAAGTTGAACGGGCTGGTGACCGAAATCATCCGCAACTACCTGATTGAAGAACGCAACCTCACCGCCAAGATGATGCGCGAAAAATTCGACGCCACCATCGGCAGTGAGCTCCCGAACGGTATCGTACAAATGGCCAAGGTCTATGTCGCCAACAAGCGCAAACTGCGTATCGGCGACAAGATGGCAGGTCGTCACGGTAACAAGGGTTGCGTGGCCAAGATCGTGAAGGAAGAGGACATGCCGTTCCTCGCAGACGGAACTCCGGTTGACATCGTGCTGAACCCGCTGGGCGTACCTTCCCGTATGAACCTCGGTCAGATTTACGAAACCGTACTCGGCTGGGCCGGCAAGAAACTGGGCATGAAATTCGCCACCCCGATTTTCGATGGCGCCACCCTCGACCAAATCAATGGATACCTCAAGAAAGCCGGACTCCCCGAAAATGGCAGCGTTGACCTGTACAACGGCGAAACCGGCGAGAAGTTCGACCAGAAGGTGACCGTCGGCTACATCTACTTTATCAAACTGCACCACATGGTTGACGACAAGATGCACGCACGTTCCATCGGACCTTACTCCATGATTACGCAACAGCCGTTAGGAGGTAAAGCCCAATTCGGCGGTCAACGTTTCGGTGAAATGGAGGTCTGGGCGCTCGAAGCATTCGGCGCAGCCAACATCCTCCAAGAAATCCTGACCGTCAAGTCCGACGACGTCGTCGGCAGAGCCAAGGCTTACGAAGCCACCGTCAAAGGCGACGTAATGCCGGTACCAGGCCTGCCCGAATCATTCAACGTCTTGGTCAACGAATTGCGCGGACTTGGATTGAAGGTTAATTTTGATTAGTAAACAAAAAAACAATATGATTATCCCGAAACCTACCGTCTGATAACTATATGTAGAATCGTTTAATCGCTTGTTTGTTGAAAGGCTAAACAGATCAACGGTTAAACGAATCAACTGTAAATCAAATAGATAGATTAAGGATAAACGTAAAAATAATAGCAATATGGCTTTTAGAAAAGAAACGAATACCAGAAAAGAATTTTCAACCATCACCATCAGCCTTGCGCCTCCGGAACTGATTCTGGAACAGTCGCACGGCGAAGTCATCAAACCGGAGACGATCAACTACAGAACGTACAAACCGGAACGCGATGGTCTTTTCTGCGAAAAGATTTTCGGTCCCACCAAGGATTGGGAATGTCATTGCGGTAAATACAAGAGAATCAGATACAAAGGTGTCATTTGCGACCGTTGCGGCGTGGAAGTCACCGAACGCAAAGTGCGCCGCGAACGCATGGGCCACATCGAACTCGTGGTTCCCGTCGCCCATATCTGGTTCTTCAAGAAGATTGCCGCCCTGCTCGGCATCCCAGCCAAACAGGTGGACTCCATCATCTATTATGAAAAATTCGTCGTCATTCAAGCCGGTGCCGCCGACGGCATTAAGCTCAATGAAAAAGACAAGGAGGGCATTAAGAGACTCACCCTCCTGAACGAAGACGAGTATTTTGAGGTAATCGATCAGATTCCGAGAGAGAACAAAATGCTCGAAGACACCGATCCGAACAAATTCATCGCCAAAATGGGTGCCGAAGCCCTCTACGACCTCCTTCAACAAGTGGATCTTGACAAGGAATCATACGAGTTGCGCGACCGCGCCAATACGGAGACGTCTCAACAAAGAAAGCAGGACATTCTGAAGAGACTGCAAGTTTTCGAGGCTTTCCGCGATGCACGCAAACGCACCGAAAACAAGCCGGAGTGGATGATCGTGAAAATCATCCCCGTCACTCCTCCGGACCTTCGCCCACTCGTTCCGCTCGATGGCGGCCGCTTCGCCACTTCCGACCTCAACGATCTCTACCGCCGCGTGATCATCCGCAACAACCGCCTCAAGCGGCTCATCGAGATCAAGGCCCCGGAAGTGATCCTCCGCAACGAGAAGCGCATGCTCCAGGAAGCCGTCGATTCCCTTTTCGACAACTCCAAGAAGTCCTCTGCCGTCAAG